>JABCZE010000036.1 GCA_013289785.1 Vulcanimicrobiota bacterium
TCCCAACCGCACTCTCGCTCGGTAAAGATCGCGTAGCAGGCCCGCGGATCGCCGTCCTTCGGTAAGCCGACCGACGCGACGTTGACCAGCAGCCGGCCCCGCCACATTCGCACGTAGGGCAGGTGAAGGTGGCCGAAGGCAATCGCGGTTGCGTGCTCGTCGCCAACCAGGCGTTCGAGCACCGCTTCGTCGGCATCCGGCCAGAGGTGCTCGTCGTCGTTCTTTGGATTGGCGTGCACGATCAGCAACTGGTTGTCGTCTTCACCAATGCGCAGCGCAAAGGGTAACTCTCGCAGCCACGCAAGCCAACGTTCGCCGATCTCCCGGCGCGTCCACGCGATCTGCGCCCGCTCGGTTGCCGTCAGCGTCTCGGCGACGGCGTCGTCGAAGACGTAGCGGTCCTTGTTTCCGCGAATGCACGCGGCGTTGATCTCTTCCAGGCGCAACAGCACCTTCTTGGGTTTTGGTCCGTCCAGGCAGAGATCGCCCGCAACGGCAACGCCGTCGGCACCCCCTTGCGATTCGAGATCCGCCAGACACGCGTCGAGCGCTAAAAGGTTCCCATGCACGTCAGAAAAGACGGCAAATCGCATCGGCCCTCCAACTCACTCGCGTTTGAGAGCCAACGCCAGCAGCGACGGGGCAATTCCAAGCTTGGTGAACTCGTAAAGGTCGATCGATTCGACGGTGATGCCCGCGCGCCGCATTTGGGCCAACGCCGTGCGGTAGCGAATCTCGGCGAGCACGTGTCGCTCGCCCAAGCAGAGCACGCCGGCGGCAAGTTCTTCGCCTCGCTCCAGCACGATCGTCCGAAAACCCGAAAACGCAGCAACATCGGCTTTGCCGGCCCCGACGACGATCGTGTCCTTGGCAACCGCGCCCGCCACGCTGCGCAACGAGGGCACGGTCGGCGCAAGGGGGACTTCGACGACGCGATACCCTCGCGCGCCGGCCAGTTTTGCAAAGCCGGCACGGCCAGCTTCGTTTCCACGCGAGCCCACGCCGACAAAGGCGGTCTCGCCCGCTAAAATAATGTCGTTGCCGTCGAGTAATCCAGGGCTTGCAATATGTCCGGCCAGCGGCACGTCGACCACCGCGAACTCCGCTTGCATTCGATCGGCTTCCGCGCGTCGCGACATGGCGGTCGGGCGCATCATAACCGCGCCATCTTCAAAGACTACCGCGGAATCGCCAACGCTCACTTCGTAGGGGTCGCTCGCGTGAGAGCCCAGCACGATCGTTTCAACGCCAAAGTATTCCAGCGTCGACTGCAGGACTTCGTGCTGCTCGAGCGCGCGGGCGTAGATCGCGCCAGGTTCGCCGATTCGCGCGCCGGTGCGCTCGATCTCGGGGTTCGGCCGCACCAACACGGCGCTGCGAAGGCGCGCGGTTCCCGCCGCCACCAGTGACGGACCAAAGGCCACTGCAGCGCGCGTCATTGCGCTTGATACGTTTCGGGAGCAGGGGCGACGCTGAAAAAACTCGCCATATCGGAGGCGAGCAGATCGTTGAGACCCAGCGGCGGCAACCCGAAGATCTCCTCTTCGGTCTTTACGACGCTGGCGACGCTGAGATTCTGTTCGCCGACGTATCCGCGCCGGGCTAGCGGTGACACGACCAACGCGTAGCTCCGCAGCGCGTCGACGTGGTCGTTGGGCGATTCGACGCCCTCGGGCACCACGAAGATCGCCGTCGAGCTCCAGTGCGGCGTGTGCGAGATGAAATCCACGATCGCACCCAGCGCAGCGTCGGCATCGCTAACCGCGGCCGGCCCGCTCTCGGTCGGAATCAAGACGTAGCTAAAGCTCGGCACCCGGTCGCTCGTGACGAGCGGCTGCATATCGCGAACGAACTCGTCGGCGCGAGCCATGTCACTCACTTTCGGATTATAGCCCGCGTAGTCGAGGTCCACGTTGCCGGCCAGCGTAGCAAGCGCGGGAACGTCGAGGTGATACAGGGATCCGTCGTATCCGGAAAGGCGCAAGAGACCCCCATAGTCGCGATACGTCAAGCCGGCCCGCGCAAGTGCATTGAACAGATAGCCGCCGCGGCCATAATCCTCCGGATCGTCACCGTGGTCGTTCATCGGAGCGCGAGCGGCCCCGGCGGCATCCACGAGCTGCTGATAGAGCGTTGCTCCGGAGGCCGTCGCGGACTCCTTGGCAACGTTGAGATCCGCATCGGCGGCATAAAAGTTGTCGGCTAGAGCATACGTGCGCGCGAGCGCGTGCAGATTGGGAGTCGAACTCTGCGGGAAGAGCGTCAGCCCGGGGTCACCGTTGCCGCGCGGCTTGCCCGAATCGTCTTTGAGGTCGCCGAGCATGGCGTCGTAGCCGCGAGTACCGACGGCGATGTAGACGACGTGATTGATGACGTCGCTGCGCTTGTTCGAGCGCAGGGGTGGGATCACGGGGTTAAACTTTGCAAGGCCGGGCGTCCGGTTGTAGCGCAGCGCGGCCAGTGTCGCTTTGACCAACGAGGTGTGCTTGAGGTCCACACGTTGCAGGCTCGCCTGGCCGGCCGCGCCTTTCGCATTGGCCACATACAGATAGCGGCCGTTGGCCGAGAGCGCGATTGCGGTCGGATACCATGCGGTCGGGATCAGCCCGAAACGGTAACGGCTGGTGCGCCGAGCGTCCAGCACTGCCACGGCATTCAAGCCCGCCAGCGCGACGTAGAGCCGCTTCCCGTCGGGACTCAGGGCTTCGGCGCTGGGCGCGGCCCCGTACGGCGCGCCGGGGTACAAGCGAAGGTCGAGTCCGCGCACCACTCGAGGCGCTCCCGCGAGGCTGACGACCGCCACGCGATCCACGTTGGAGAGCGCCACGTACGCCAGCCGGCCGTCCTTACTGAGGGCCACGGCGCCCGGCGCAGCTCCGCCGACGATTTGCGCGCCATTGGGCGCCGCATCCATCGGAACCGTCGCGGGATCCACGCTCGTGCTTCCGGGAGAGAACTCGAAGACCGAAAGTGCCGACGATTTGCCCGGATCAAAAGCGGGGGCGGCAAAGTTCGCCTCGCGTGCCGGCTGCGGGAGCGCTGCGTACGCGGAAAGGCCGCTACCGCTTGCAATCAGGGTGTCGCCTGCAGCGGCGAGGTAAAGCGGAAAATCTCCGGTGGGAATCGTCTGACCGACGGTTCGCCTCGATAAATCTATTTCGGTTACCGTGTTGCCGAGATTATCGGCCACGTAGGCGGTACGCCCGTCGGCCGCTACGACGATCTGCGCGGGCAAGGCGTGGCCTGGGTGCTGCGACGGAAGCGCCAGGGCGGTCTGCGCGATCAGCGTGCCGCTTGGATCGAGGTTGAAGACGTCGACGGCCCCGGCCGCTGCGTCCGAAGCGAGCACGATCGTTTGCGTGGGATCCTGCGGATCGCGCGTTGCCGCGACGCCCATGAAGAACGAGGCCGGCGGCTTCTGATACGCGCTTGCGAGCTGCATCGTCTCCAAGTTCACGACGCCCAGCGCCGTGGTTTCCGACAGAATGGCGTACCGGCCGTCCGGCGAAAGCGCCATACCGAGCGCACCGGTGCCTACGAGTAGGCTCGCGCCCGCCGGTGCGGCGATTCTCCCGTTGGGAAGAATAGCATCCGCGGGGTCGATGCGGTCGGCTCCGGCTGGACGGACGCCTGCGGGTGCGGAGTACATGATGAGAGGAGTCGGTCGACTCCCCGCACCCAACAAGGCGGCGGCCAGAAACGCCGCTGCAATTTGTCGAAACGACACGGGAGGATGCCATTACCATCGCGAGGCGCGAGGACCCTGCCGTCTTAGCGGTAGCCACGGCCGTCCCACCCTTCGTGCTCGGTCAGGCCGAGGTGATCCGTCGGATCGATTTGGCGCTCGGCCCACGCTCGCGCGAAATCGTCCGGCTGCTTCCGATGTTCGGCAACACAGGCATCGAGCGCCGCTACTCCTGCGTCCCCATCGAGTGGTACGAGGAAACCCACGACTGGCCCGACCGCAACGCCGTCTACCTCGATTCGGCCGTCGACCTTCTCGAGAGAGCAACAAATGAGGTCCTCGAGCGTGCGGGGCGCCGGGCCGACGAAATCGAGTCCATCGTCGTCGTCTCTACGACCGGAATTGCCACGCCCAGCTTGGACGCGCTCTTAATGGAGCGTATGCGGTTACGACCGACCGTTCGCCGCTTGCCGATCTTCGGGCTGGGCTGCGCCGGCGGCGTCATCGGGTTGGAACGCGCCGCCATGTTGGCCCGCGCCGAACCGGGCGCGCTCGTGCTCTTCCTGGTCGTGGAACTCTGCGCGCTCTGTTTTCGCCGTGACGACTTCTCCAAAAGCAACATAGTTGCAACTGCCCTCTTTGGCGATGGGGCCGCAGCGGCGCTGCTCTCCTGCAAAGGCGAGGGCCCAAGGGTTGTTGGCGGCGGTGAGTTCACCTGGCCGGATTCGCTCGACGTAATGGGCTGGGAGGTCACCGGCGACGGCCTCAAGGCCATCTTTTCGCGCGATATCCCGGAACTGGTGACGACGCGGCTGCACGATGTGGCGGCCGAATTTCTTTCCGAGCGGGGTCTGGCGTTACGCGACATCGATCGCTTCGTCTGCCATCCGGGCGGCGCGAAAGTGCTCGACGCTTTGGCCGTTGCATTCGAAATCGAACCGCAGCGCTTAAGCGAAGCCCGCGACGTCTTGCGCGACTACGGCAACATGTCGGCGGCGACGGTTATGTTCGTGCTCGAACGCGCGCTCGCATCGCCTACGCCGTGGAAGCGCGCGCTGGTCAGCGCCCTAGGCCCCGGCTTCACCGCCGGCTTCACGCTGCTAGTGTCACCCTGAGCGTAGTCGAAGGGCCATTCCAAAAATGAGCATTCTCTACGTAGTCCTTACGTTGGTGGTTTTACAACGCATTGCCGAGTTGATCTACGCGGGGCGAAATACGCGGCGCCTCTTAGCGCGCGGCGGCGTCGAGATCGCGGCCTATCAGTACCCGTTCTTCATCTTGCTTCACGCCGCATGGCTGGCGAGCATGGTTATTTTCATCCCCGCCGCAACCCCGCCGAACTGGTCGCTATTGGCGCTGTACGTGCTGGTGCAGCCGCTGCGGATTTGGAGCATCGCAAGCCTCGGACCGTATTGGACCACGCGCATTATAACCGTTCCCGGAGAACCGCTCGTGCGACGCGGGCCGTATCGCTTCTTCCGCCATCCGAACTATATCGTCGTCTGCACCGAGATCGCCGTCTTGCCGCTCGCGTTCGGTGCCGTCGAAATCGCGATCGTCTTCTCCATTCTCAACGCGGCGCTGCTCTCTTGGCGCATTCGCGTCGAGGAACGCGCTTTGCTTAGCCGCCGAACCGGCCCTGGAAGGTGATTTGGCGAGCACCCGGTAGCTTTCTTCGATGCTCCGCATCGGCACGGCGATCACCATATGCCTTTTCTTCGTTTCAGCGGCGCGGGTCGCGGCGGAGGACGTTGACGCCAGGTTAACGCCGGCCGAAATTCTGCATCGCGCGGCGAAAGCAGAATGCATCACCGGCGTTGACTCAGCGCGGCTTGGAACGATTACGGAAAACGGCAACACCTGGACGCAACTCATCGTCGTCAAGGCGCCGGAGAGGATACTCATACGGAACGAGTATCCTTGGATGCATCTCGTGCGCTATTTCGGGTTCGACGGTAAACACGCGTGGACGAGTTCGAACTTCGGCGGGGGCGGCCTCGTACAGCCGTCTCTAGCGCGCTATACCAAATCAACGCTGGCGTGGTATACGTCGGCAGATATGATTCCCGGGCGCTGGCCCGTGAAGTTGCTGCGTCTACCAGATCGAACCGTTGACGGCCAATCCTACTTCGCAATCGAGGAGTTTCCCGAAGGCGGTAATCCGAGTACGCTGCTAATCGATAAGATTAGGTACGAGTCGGCCGGCGTTAGCAGCGTCGCCGGCCGATATCTTAAATGCACGCAGAGATCGACTATTCGGTCTATTTGTACTCACGAGAACGTTGTCTCGGGCGGAAAAGTCGTCGGCTCCGTCGATATCGAGTATGTGCCGATGCACCCCGAGGATTGGCAATTTGAGATGCCGGAAATGCTTGAGGACTGGACGACGGCCTGGCTGCAGCGCGGATACGCCAGGGCACTTGGAGCTCAGGTATCCAGCACTCAGACCCTGCGTGGCGAAATGCACCAGGTGATCGGCGGGACGCCTACCGCGTTTTCGACGCAATGGCGGCTCGAAACTACGAGGCCGTTTGCATTCTCGATATCTCAGGCGTATGGCGGTCGCGACGTCTGGCACCTGGCTTTCGACGGAAAACCGGGAGCCACGGTACGCATTGGGCAGAGTGCGCCAACTCCATACCTTGCGCCCACGGTCGGGATGGCCCTCAACCATTGCGAGCTTCATGCCGCCGATTGCGGCGTTCACGTAACGCGCTTGGCAAATGTCGGGCTCGGCGGGCGCTGGTATTACGCGCTCGGCGTTACCTCGCTTCGAGATCCTGCCCAGTGGTATACCGTGCTGCTCGATCCCTACAGCGGCTTGCCTTACGCTCTATGGCTCCAAGAGGAAATCATTTACCTCGAGAACTACGTGACCAGCGCGTCAGGCGAAGTTATCCCGTCGAAGTGGACGACTCAGACGACGGCAACTACGTTTGAAATGGAGCACGTTAGAGAGATCGCACCGTGATAGCGTTCATCGCGAGACGCGATCGATAGCGTCTTCGCCTTCGATTTTGCCTGGCGAGCGACGCGCGACGCCTTCCTCTTGTGCGGCATTCGCGACCGCTTTGGCAACCGCGTCGACGACTCGAACGTCGAAAACGCTGGGAATCACGTATTCGGGGCTGCGCTCGTCTTCGCCGACGATCTCGGCGATTGCATACGCGGCCGCGAGTTTCATCCGCTCGGTGATGCGCGAGGCGCGCACGTCCAGGGCCCCGCGAAAGATTCCGGGGAAAGCCAGCAGATTGTTTACTTGGTTGGGAAAATCGGAGCGTCCGGTTGCAATCACCGCCGCCACCGGAGCCGCAACGTCGGGCATGATCTCCGGATTCGGATTGGCCATCGCAAAGACGATCGGATCGCGTCCCATGCTCGCAATATGTTCGGGTTGCAAGATGCCCGGTGCGGAGACCCCGATAAAGACGTCCGTGCCGGCCAATACCTCTCGCAGTGACCCGCGGCGGTTCTCCAGATTACAATGCTCGGCCAACCAGCGCCAGTGCGGGTTCTCGTAGCGATCGGTGCGATTGAGCGCGCCGGCGCGATCGACCGGGATGACGTCGCGCACTCCTGCGCCCAGCAGCATCTTGATCGTCGCGGTACCCGCGGCGCCGCTTCCCGAAACGACGACCTGGAGATCCTCTAGCCGCTTGCCGACCACGCGCGCGGCGTTGATGAGTGCCGCGAGAATCACGACGGCGGTGCCGTGCTGGTCGTCATGCATCACCGGGATGTCGAGCGCCTTGATCAACCGGTCTTCGATCTCAAAACAGCGCGGTGCGCTAATGTCTTCGAGATTGATTCCACCGAACACCGGCGCGATACGGACGACCGTTTCGACGATTTCGTCGACGTTCTTGGTGTCGAGGCAGATCGGGAACGCGTCGATGTCGGCGAACTGCCTAAAGAGCATCGCCTTGCCTTCCATCACGGGAAGCGCGCCAAGCGGCCCGATGTCGCCCAGGCCGAGCACGGCCGTCCCGTCGGTGACGATCGCCACCGTATTGCGCTTGATCGTCAGTTGAAAGGCTTTGCCGGGGTCGGCGGCGATCGCCATCGAGACGCGCGCCACGCCCGGTGTATACACCGTCGAAAGATCCTGACGTGTCTTGATCGCGATCTTCGGCTCGATCCGAATCTTGCCGCCGATGTGCGCGAGAAAAGTCGAGTCTGCCGCGAAGATGATTCGGGCGCCCTCAATGCTTTCGACCGCCTTGCGCACGTCATCGGCAACGGCGTCGGAGGCGACGCCGATCGTGACGTCACGAACGACGCGGGTTCGGGCGACGGTGTGCATGTCGACGGCGCTGATCGCTCCGCCGGCGTCGCCAATCGCGTTGGCGAGCACGCCGAACGCGCCGGGCTCGTTCGGCGTCTCGATCCGCAGTACGAGCGTGAGGCTGATTGCGGGCTGCGTCATGCCGTTTAGTTCCCGCTGACCATCAGCTCGGAGACGCGAAACGACGGAGAAACGACGGCCGCATCGAACTGCAGGTCGTTCGCGATTGCATCGATATTCGCAAGCATGTCCACATACTGTCCCGCAACGGTAAACTCGTCAATTGGATAGGCGAGCTCGCCGTTCTCGATGAAGAAACCGCGCGCCCCCCGGCTATACGTCCCCGAAGCATGTTCGGTCGCAAAGCCGATCGTGTCGAGCACCAGCACCCCAAGGGGCGTCGCGGCGATCAGTTCGGCAAGCGACATCGCCCCCGGTTCGAGGTAAAAGTTGTTCGGCCCGATTCCGCCGCCGGTCGAGTTGCCGGTGCTGGCGGCACCGAGTTTACGCGCATAGTACGTGTCATAGAGAAACGTTTGCAGCGTTCCGCGTTCGAAGACCGCAGTGCGCTGCGTCGGAACGCCTTCGCCGTCGAAAGGCGAGCTTCCGAGCTTGCCGACCAGTCGTCCGTCGTCCACGATCGTCACCAGCTCGCTGCCGATGCGGCTGCCGGTTCGCTCCGCCAGCCACGAGTTGTCGACCGCCACATTGCCGGCCGAGACGGCCGAGAAGACGTCGTCGAGAAACATCGCGGCCACGTCGCGTTCGAAAATCACCGGCACGCGCATCGTCGGCGGTTTTCGCGCGCCGAACAGATCGACCGCGCGGCGAACGGCCATGGTCGCCACGGCTGACGGCGCCTCCAGATCGCCGAGATATCGGCCGGCGGTTCCATAGTGCGCGATTCGTTTGATGCCGCCGTCGAGGGCAACGGGGCCGGTCGAGCGACCGGCGCGGGTCCACTTGTAGACGGCGGAAAACCCCGACGTGTTCGCGATCGCCGTGACGGCTATGGCGTCGGTGTAGTTGGAGCCGCTGGAGTTGACGACGCGCGCGTCGGCTTCGCGGATCAAACGCTCGAGTTTGATCGCGTCGTCGAGCTTGTCGGCACCGTCCCGATCGGCGATGCGAGCATCGAAGAGCGCCAGATCGACGCCGTCGGTCGCGACGACGTCGGGAAGCCCCGCGAATTCGTCGACCGCGACTTGGTCTGCCTGCGCGGCCGCGAGACGAATCGCAGCATTCATTCCTTCGGGCGAAAAATCTGAAGTCGTCAGCGTGGCCTTGCGCCCGCCCCGAAAGATCCGCATGAAGAGCCCTTTGCCGGTGGAGGCTTCGAGTTTGGATATCGCATTGTCTCGCGCTTCGGCATGGAACCGGCGCGCAATCGATACGGAAGCCTCCGCGCTGTCGGCGCCGGCGGCGCTTGCGAGCTTGAGCGCTTCGGCGGCTAACTCGATCGCGCTGGCGTCATCCATGCTGCGTACCACCGACGGTAATGGATGAAATCTTCACCGTCGGCATGCCCACGCCGACGGGCACGCTCTGGCCGCCCTTGCCGCAGGTGTAATGGCCACGCGCCAGGCGGCTGTCGTTGCCGACCGCTACGACCTTCCTCATCGCGTCGGGGCCGTTCCCGACGATCGTCGCGTTTCGAACCGGCGCCGTGATCTTTCCGTTCTCAACC
>JABCZE010000037.1 GCA_013289785.1 Vulcanimicrobiota bacterium
CGCGAGGAACGAAGTCCGGGCACGATGAGGTAACGCCGTTCGACGTGCGGATGCGGTGCGAACGGACAGAGCGCGGCGCTGCAGGCGTTCCAACCGAAGTGATGCAGTTCGTCGCCGGTGGTGGACAACGTCACGCCGCCAATCTCCGTCGCGTAGCGCGGCGATTTGGAATCGGTATCGATCACGCCGATGCGATCGGGCACGCCGTTGCCGGTCGCGCTCAAAAGCGCGACGTAGGCGATCGTCTCGGGCGGGGCGTTGATGGCGTCCTTGGGGGACGCGTAAAAGGTGGGGTCGGGCTTTAGCAGCATGGCGGCAAGTGCTCCTCTTAAAAGGCTTGAGCTTTTATTCTAGGCATTTACGTGAGGAAAGCAATGAGGCCGGTGAGGATTAAGGCCCCGGCCCAGACGGCGTCCACGTTCAGCCAGGCCGTACGCAGAAATCGCACGCCGATCTTCGTATAGACGAGCAGCGCGACCGCCGTCATCGTGAGCACGTAGCCCAAGGTATGCATGCCGACCATCAGCCAGCCGGTGATGAAGGCCCCGCGGACTCCGCCGGCGACGGACATCGGCATCACCATCGGCAGCAGCATCAGCCCGGCCCCGTGCGCGCTCGACATGAGAAATGCCCAGAGCGTTAGGCCCCAGAAGCCGACGCGCATCCCCACCCAGCGGATGTGCCGCGCGCGGACGAGCCGGTAGATGCCAAACCCGATCAGGATCGCCGCAGCGGCAACGTGCAGCGCCCTGTGCGGAAGTTGCACCGCGGCGAAAGTTGCGACGAGCACGACGATTGCGACCGAAATGACGTGTCCCAGCGTGAGCGGCACGATCGCGCGCACGACGGCGAGCGTACTGCGGTCTTGATAGCCCAGCGCGACGGCGAAGAGCCAACCCATGCCGGGGTTGAGGCCGTGGTAACAGCCCAGCAGAAAGAGCGTCAGCCAAACGGTCAAGTGCCCGATCGTTTGAAGACGAGCAGCTCGAACGAGCCGGGCACCGCGGTGGAGCGATCGCGGTACGACGTCGGATGCGGGTTTTCGATCAACTTTGCGGTTACGAGAAAGACATCGCCGGTGAGCGGATTGAGTTCCATCGTGCGCGCGCCGAGTACGGTTGCGGCGTTTTGCACCAGGGTAAAGCGATCGGGGGCATCTTCATGGACGACCGTCAGCGTCGCGTCGCGACCGTTGGAGGCAAACGCCAAGCCGGAGGCAGGATCGTATCGCGTCGCGTCGGTTCCGGCGCCGGTGGGAATCGTGGCGACGAGTTTTCCGGAATCGGCATCGACGACGCCCAGCTCACCGGTACAGGCCGCGAAGAGCCGCCGGTGCGCGGCGTCGATCGAGAGACCCGACGGATGTTGGCAGCTTCCAAGCGGGAAGCGCGCTACTACCTTGGCACTGCGGGCGTTGATGGCGACGATTTCGCTCGTGCTTTCGACGTTGTCGTAGACCATGCCGCGGCCGTCGACCGCGGGAAACTCCGGCCGGCCGCCCAGCGAGATGGTCGCGACCACGGCGTTCGTGCGCGCGTCGATGACCGTCGCATCGTTGCTGCCGCCGTTAAACGTGA
The DNA here is from genome assembly GCA_013289785.1 of Vulcanimicrobiota bacterium. Taxonomy (GTDB): domain Bacteria; phylum Vulcanimicrobiota; class Vulcanimicrobiia; order Vulcanimicrobiales; family Vulcanimicrobiaceae; genus Cybelea. Next base: position 1,578 of record JABCZE010000037.1, read on the forward strand.
AGACGCGCGAGCTGGCTGGGTCGTAGGCGATTCCGTCGGGATTCTTCGCGCCCGTTTGAATGGTCGCGATCGTCGCGAGCGTTATAAGGTCGAAGGCGGTGACCGTCCCGTCGGTTCCGTTGGAGGTGAAGCCTTTGCCCAGCTCGGGCGCGAGCGCGATGCCGTGTACGCCGGGCGTGTTCGGAACGTCGCCGACGATTTTGCCCGTGCTCGGATCGACGACCATCACGTGCGTGCCGCGCGAAATAAAGAGCCGATTGGAAGCCGCGTCGTAGGTGAGGTAATCCCAACCGCCGCTGCCGCCGAGCACGTAGGTTTGCGCAAGCTGGTAGTTTGCGGCGGGCGCTGCAACGGCGAGCGTTGCCGTTCCAAGCAAGGCGACCCAGACAAGGAGATGCATTCTCGCTTTCTTCATAGATTGAAAGGTTGCCCACGAAAACGGAGGAGCCTCCACGTCGAGTGCGCGAAGCGCGGAATCCATGCGACACATTCGTTTTATTGCTGGCGCCGCGCTGGGCGCGTCGTTCCTCTTAGCGGGATGCTCGGCCGGACCGGGACCAACCGGAAAGGGCGGCTGGATCGCGCCGTCGGCCAAAGATCGCTCGTGGATCGCGCCGGACGCGAAGAAGGCGCTGCTGTACGTTTCGTCAGCGCTGACCGACGACGTGTACGTCTATTCGTATCGAGATCAGAAGCTCGTGGGGACGCTTACCGGTTTCAAACTGCCCTACGGCCTGTGTGCCGACGCGGCGGGCGACGTGTGGATCGTGGATGACGGCGCGCAGCAGATCGTCGAATACAAACACGGCGGGACCTCGCCGATCGCGACGCTCGGCGACCCGGGCGAATACCCCGAGGGCTGCTCGGTCGATCCGACCACCGGCGACCTCGCCGTCACGAACTTCTACAGCGCCAGCGGCAGCGGCAGCGTCTCAATTTACGCGCACGCGTCGGGCGAGCCGACGACGTATTCGGATCCGTCGATTACCAACTTTCGCTTCTGCGGCTACGACGACAAGGGCAATCTGTTTGCCGACGGTGCCAATAACAGTTCGCAGTTCGCGTTCGCCGAACTTCGCAAGGGCAGCAGCGGCCTGACCAACATCACGCTGCAGCAGAAGATCGAATGGCCCGGCGGCGTGCAGTGGGACGGCAAATACGTCGCGGTCGGAGATACCGATGCCGGCATTATCTATCGAATCAAAGTTGCCGGCGACAAGGTGAAGGGTTCGACGTCGCTCGCCGGCTCCGATTACGTCAATCAGTTCTGGATCGCCGGCAAGGTAGTGGTTGCGCCGAGCCAAGACGGCAACGCCGGCGTCGGCTTTTATGCCTATCCGGCGGGTGGTAGTCCAACCAAAACCATCAGCGTCGAGGAGCCGTTCGGCGCGGTAGTAAGCAAGTAACGAGAGGAGTAGTAGATGATTAAGGCGATGATAACGTGCCCCAGGACGGGGAAAGCGGTGTTCAGCGGCATGGCCTTCGGAAACCTTGCGGCGTTCGATGGCGTGAAATTGGAGAACAACGTCGTACGATGCACCGAGTGCGGCGAGAACCATCTCGTCGATAACTCGACGGTGAAGGCCTTCCCAAGCGAACCATGACCGCGGAAACCCGGGGGCTCCTCGGGCCGGGAAGCGCGGCCGGCAATCGTGTGACTATTCGTGTGATCTAGCCTACTATCGCCGGCCTTGATTGCAAGGTATCGTGGGAGCATGAAACTTGCGTTATCCGCGCTGATCGCGTTTGCCGGCGCGATGCTGATCCCACAACCCTCGCTTGCTTTCCCGGTGGATTTCGGTCCCGGGTTCACGACGCATCGGGTGAGCGTCGACGGCAGCGTCGTGAGCGTGACGGTCGGCGGCCACGGACCGGTCGTCGTGCTGATTCACGGCTATGCCGAGGATTCGCGGATGTGGAAGCCGCTGGCGCTCGCGCTTGCGCCACGGTTTACGGTCGTTGCGCCCGATCTCCCGGGAATCGGAAACTCCTCGATTCCAACCAGCGGCCTCGACATGAAAAGCGCGGCGCGCCGCGTGCACGATGCCGTCGCGGCGCTCGGCTTTCACCGGGCGAGTGTCGTCGGGCACGACATCGGCTTGATGGTCGCGTACGCTTACGCCGCAATGTATCCAGGCGACGTCGAGCGGCTCGCGCTGATGGACGCCTTTCTGCCCGGAGTCGCCGGTTGGCAGGCGATTTATAACGACCCCAATCTTTGGCACTTCCGCTTTCACGGGCCCACGCCGCTCGCGCTGGTCGCCGGCCGCGAACGCATCTACTTCAACTACTACTGGAACGACTTTGCCGCCGATCCGAACCGCTCGCTGTCGCCGACCGATCGCGACGGCTACATCGCGGCATACTCGCGCCCCGGAAGAATGGCGGCCGGCTGGGCCTACTTCGCATCCTTTCCGCAAACGGCAATCGACTTTGCACAGCTGGCCGCCCGCAAACTCCCGATGCCCGTGCTTTCCATCGGTGGAGCGAAGGCCAACGGGGTCGCGCTCGCCGCTCAGGCAAAGCTCATCTGCGACGACGTTACCGTGGTCGTGCTCCCTAACACCGGGCATTGGCTGATGGAAGAGAACCCGAGCGCGACGATGGCGGCACTCGAAAAGTTCTTATGACGAGCTTAACGCGGCGCGACCCGGTCGGCGACGCCGCAGTGATCCTGATTGACTATCAGTCCGCCCAAGTCAACTCCGTGATGCCGATGGATCGCTACGAACTGGTCGCGAACGTCGTGCGCCTCGCGCGCGACGTTCATGGAACAAGGCGCCTCCATATCGGACGATGTCGCCGCTAACGAAGCGATGCAAGCGTAACGCGAAGGCCGTGGCGCCCCGCGTCTAATCGCTGACCGCTTCAAGGAATAGGCGTCGCGCGAAAGCGCCTCGGTCTTCGTTTTTCGTCTCGCGAACCGCCTCGAGCTCATCGCGAGAATAGCCGTACGCGGTTAGAATGGTCTCCACGACCTCCTCGAGATCGGCAAGCTCGGAGAGCAGCGTGTCGTCGGTCGCGTCGAAGAGCTCCTGAGCTTCTTCGACGGCTTTGGCCTTGAGCGCGACGCGAAACTCGGCGTCTCGAAGTTCCCTCCACGTCGCAGTCTTTCCAGCCCGCTCGATTATTTCTGGAATGCGATCTCGAACAAGCTTTTCGTGTTTCGTCATGGCGACCAGGATCGCGGCCACTCGACGGAGATCGCCGCCTCGTAGAGCCGCTCGACCTCCGGCTCGCCGATCGCCAACGATATGCCATCGCGGGATAGGTCGCGGTTGCGTACGAGAAGCTTTTCAATGAAGGCGCGATCCGGCAGCCAATCCGATTTGCTCGAATTACATCTGGCGCAGGCTAGGACGAGGTCCCAGATATCGTCCTCTAGCAAGAAACTCCAGGGGATGACGTGATCGACGGTGGGCGCGCGTTGCTCGCCGAGCAGGGCTTCGCAATAGAAGCATTGCAGGTTCGATTCTTCACTGAGGATCTTAAAGTACTTCTGCAGTGACTTCCGAGAGGCACCGTCTCTCGAAACCTTCTGCACGATGCGCGGCGCGAGGCGGTTACAGCCCTCTAAGAACTCGGCCCAGTAAAAATTGGCGACAAGCTCGAGCGCCGCGGCCTGAGTTTTCAGAAAGGCGTGAGCCTTCGGCGTGATCGCGACATGGTCTTGACCCGGCTCCCACTGAAAAAGCGGCGGCATCCCGGGAGGTCGGCTCGCGTGAAAGGCGCTCAGGACGTTTACTGTGAGTAGCCGTGACATCTGACGGTCGATCTCCGCGCGGCCGGCTGCAGGCAGCCTCGCTAGGTCGTGCGCCTTATACGCTTGAGCGATGCGCCGAATCAGCTTGACCGCCATCGATTCCTTGCTGAGTGACGCCGCTTGGCGCAGATGATAGACAACCGTTTGATTCCAGTATAGCTTCGTAAACTCTCGCCCGATGGAGTTGAGCGAGATGTGCAGATCGTCCGACTGCCCGCAGCATCGCACAAGCGCTTTGAGCAGCGCAGGCTTGTAACTCGCCGACTTTCGGGCGTGGCGCATCAAGGCGGCGATGTCGCCGATTCGCAGGTCGGCTCGACCTTTCAGAGGGATTTCCACTCTTCGCGGACTTTGCTTCGCTCGATGCCGGCAGGCGCGACCACGCGCACGGACGGCAGGCCGGAGATTGTGATGTTACACCCTTGCCAGCCGGCGCGGCGCGCCGTTGCGGCCAGCGGCTTTCGAGGGAGAACCCGATCCGCGGTGATGAATCGGCCGGGAATCGCGTCGACGAAGACGACGGTGTTGAACCGCTTGTCGAACTCGACGAAGACATGCTCAGGCATCTCTCCGCGTCCGATAGCGTCGATCGTCGGCTGGTAGGCGGCGCCGGTGATCCGCAGGCCGAAGCGCCCGTCCTTGGCCTTGAGCTGATAGGTCCGCTCGCAGACGAAGCACTTAAAGTCGGCAACGGGAGTGTTGTTCGGGAGACGATCGAGGGCATCACTCTCGCAGTCTAGGCAGTATAGATTGAACGATGCCCAGGTCTCCAACGCGACGCGAGCTATCTGTGCCGAACTGACGAAGGGTGCCGCGACGGAGAAATCGAGCAATGGGCTAAACACCGGCGTGACATCCGTTCTTTCATACCGTCCAGGTCGAACGAAACGTAACAAGCCTTGGTCGCGAAGCACCTGCAGACTCTGTCGAATCTTTGCATCGACGAACCGATTGTTTGGGAAGTGACGTTCGAAGCGGTCCCGGTATTTTAGGACGTCTGCGAGCATGAAGTCTCGCGGTAGCGCGGATACCACGTCATGCACAAGCTCTTTCCAGGTTAAGGCCTTTTGCATGTGCACTCTCTTTCCATATCGTGCTCGCTACGCTGAATTCGCGCAGATCGTAAGGGCTTGAGCCCGTTCGTTGAGGGGGATGAGCCGCTGCCCGTCCCTTGCGATGAAAGCGATTCCGTTCTCTTGTAGGATGGTGGTGACCCAGCCCGTAGCGCGGTCCGGCGGTGCACCGAACGCTAAGACGGGCTCCGCGCCGGCTACCTCAGCTTTGTAGCGCACTCGATAGTCGAAAAGCTGGCCCATGCCATAACGCATCCTATCCACGGACTGCCGCGCATCGTTTAAGCTCTTTGCTTCGACCAGCAGTGTCTGATCACCGTAACGTACGAACAGGTCGATGTTATTATTGTACCAGCAGCGACCGCCGATCCGTTCTGCCGAGCGCCGAATCAACTCCAAGGTGGCATTGTGGTCCTTGCGAGCGCGTTCTTGCAGGGCCGCCGACTCGTATACGCTGGGAAGCGCCTTTCCCGATGGGACGTACCCCGTTCCCTCGGGAATAATCAGCGCCTCACGAAAAACGTCTTTCGGCGCCTCCGTGATAAGCGGAGAGTAGCCGGTGGACAGCACCGATTCGGTGGTGACGGGCACAAACTCGCGGGATGCCGACACTCCGCCGAGCATGAGGATCCTGTAGTATGCTGTTTCACGTATCTGCCGCGCTGCACTCTGGAACTGCGGCGACGTGAAGCCTTCCGTCTCGACGAATACACTGTTCTGGCGCAGAGGGACCGGGTGCTCAAAGGGCTCGTACCAGGCAATGTCCACGTACCAAAGATTTGGTCGTGCCCAGTCCTCAATCGATACCCCAAGTACCCCATGGCCGATGTAGGTTGACCGCTCTCCCTCGAACGCTCCCGTCGCTGGGCGGTAGTAGACGAAACGATCGAAGTCATTGATCCGACCTCGGTACTGCCGCGGGTAATGGTAGATCACACCCTCACGATCGTTGTACTTCTGGTCGCCATGCCAGGTGCGTTGGCTCAGGACAACAGGCATCGCAGCCTCCTTAGCCTTCTGCTCGACGATTCATGTCGCCGCCCGCAACCTCGGAGCTGTACGGCCGCACAAGGCCGCAGCCGTACCAGTCAGCAGCCGAGGTCGCGCGCCACGACAGGATTTGCGAGATCGGTGACATCAATCTATTAGCCCTTGAACCGTTCGCTCGTGTGCCATTCGAGGTACTCCTTTGCCGGGCGGGCATCCAAAGACACAGTATCGCGGACGGAGGTACCGTGAAGGACGTAATAGTCGCGCCCGTTCTCAAATTCATCTCGGATCGCTTTGCTTACAAGAAAACGCCGGTCCGGCGTAACGGTAACGTATCCGTCGTCGAAGAGTTTGTGGATGTCTTTCCTGAGAAGTAGTCCGTTCGAGAGATTGTGTTCCTTAACCAGACTGAACGGCTTGATGTGCGCGGCATCGAGAACCGGGCGCGTCCGCTCTCCCGTAACGGCGCATCGCATCTGATACTGTTTTTCGAGCTCGATGCGAAATGTTGCTTGCCCCAGGCGTGGCACGACCAGCACCGGCTTGCCGACTCCGCCCTTGATGATCGCCGAAGCCTCAGGGTGCTGCTGGACACGGGCCGCCATTTCCTCACGAAGCTTAATCCCAGTCTCAGTTCTTGCGTCGAACGATTTAATCGGTCCGTACATGCGGCCGTAACGCGCGTACTCGATCGGGCTTTCGAAGTATTCGGGGTTCGACAGGAAAGCGCAACCTATTCGGCCGACGCTGTTTTGGGGGATGCCTCTGAGCTTCGCGATCTTCGCTAGGAACAGCGCGAAGTCATTGAAGCCATTCGCCTCGCCGCTGGCATCCCACGCCACGCTGATAGGCATGGATTCGAACGCGGCAAAGAATGCGCAGCCCCAAATCTCGTTCGTTCCACGAATGAGAAAAAGCCACGGAGTTCCCTTTGCGAGATTCATCGACGTGACTCCCGGGCGCCAGAAGTTGATTTGCGTCAGTTCCGGACGAACGCGCAGAAAGCGATACCAATCGGGATCGGTCGCCGCTACAACAATCCGAAAGAAGGTCTCGTCCGCCAACGGCTGTTGGCTTGGTTGACTACCGAGAGATTCCTTTTCAGTCCAACGTTATTCGATCGTCTTGCGGGAGATCCGGACCAAGAGCCGGCGCGGACTCAGCCGGGGACCCAGTGCGACGAGGTTGTTGAAGAAGCCTGGAATCACGAGATCTCGGCCTCGCAGCATGCCACGGTAGCCGGCGCGCGCAACCGTCGCCGCATTGGCGACGGGCAGCCGTTTGAAAAGACGCGTCGTGTTCGCGTGTGCGCGGTCGGCGAAACCGGTCGCGGTGGCTCCGGGGCAGAGGCAGGTCACGGTGACGCCGGTGCCGCGCAGTTCCTCGGCAATCGCTTGCGAGAACGAAAGCACGTACGCCTTGCACGCGTAGTAGACCGCCATAAACGGACCGGGGAGAAACGCCGCGGTCGAAGCGACGTTCAGCACCCTTCCCGCTCCACGCGCGCGCATCCCGGGCAGATAGCCACGCGTGAGTTCGGTGAGCGTCAGCACGTCGAGCAGCACCTCTTCACGGATTCGTTCCTCCGGTATCTCGTCGAATCGCCCGTTCGTCGCAAAGCCGGCGTTGTTGATCAGTACGTCGCACTCCGGCACGCGTGCGACTACCTCTGCCGCCGCGCCAACTCGGCTCAGATCGAGCGCCAGCGTCTCGACGTTCACGCCATAGCGACTTCGCAGATCGGCAGCGATCGCGTCGAGCTTGCCGGCTGAGCGCGCGATGAGCACGAGGTCGTGCTTATCCGCCGCGAGCAGCTTTGCAAACTCGAGCCCGAGGCCGCCGGAAGCTCCGGTAACGATCGCGCGGCTCACGTGCTGTGCGTCCGGCCGAAGAGCAAGCCGTCGCAGACCGTGCCGCTACGATCGACGTACAGTTGCGGCGATCTCCCTTCGAGCGTGAAGCCGCATTTCTCCAGCACTCGTGCCGATGCAACGTTCGGCGCGAAGACCGTAGCTTCGAGGCGGCGCAAGTCGCCGCTTTCCAAGGCGAGATCCGAAAGCATGCGCGCCGCTTCGGTGGCTATGCCGCGCCCCCAATACGCTCGGCCGAGCCAATAGCCGAAGAGCGCGGTGCCCGTGCGCTCGCCGCCGAGCGGTACGACGGCGATGCCGCCGGCTATGGCGCCGTCGACCTCGATCGCGAGGATTCGCCTGCGCGGGTCGGCCGTGGCGA
>JABCZE010000038.1 GCA_013289785.1 Vulcanimicrobiota bacterium
ACGTTCATTCCGCCTCCGTTGCTTACGTACCACCAGCCGTTAACCGTCGTCACGGTGCCCTGAGGATCGACCACGCCCTGGCTCTCCAAGCAGATAAACTGGAGACCGTTGCTGCCGGGCGTGTAGACGTTGAGATCGTGGCCGTAAAGGTTCGCCGTATAGATAACGGCGCCGCCGCTGCCGCCGCCGCCCTTGGCGAGCTTGCCCTTACACTCGCTGCCGCCTCCCTTGCCGTGGCCGTTGTTATCGGGCAGGGCACCCGCCACCGAAACCGGCGTGCCAAGATTGGCTGCCGAGGGCACGCCCGTACTCGAATCGCTGCCGCAACCGCTTACTACGGCGAGCAACGCAACTGTACCGATCGATAAACTCCCCACGGTGCGAAGCGACATATTAAAAGACTCCTTCCAATTGCCTCGGTACTAGCCCTAGCACAACGTTACCACCGAATGAAACGTGCCCGCCCCGCATCCACCGAGAGATGATGCGAGGCGAGCACGTTTCGCGAAGCTCCGAGCGACTTACTTAGATGGAGTTCGTGATGTTGAGGACGGCGTAACCGATCGTTTTACCGTGCTTGTTTGCGTAGGTAAACGTGGCTGCGCAAGAACCCTGTGTCGCGCCGGCCGTTACGGTCCAATCGTCGCCCGAACCCTGAGTAACGGTGGCAATGCCGGAGGCGCCGCCACAGGTGTCGCCTTCGCTAAGCACGCCCTTCTTATTTTCCGGGGTGCGAACGACTACGGTGTCAGGCCCCGTGCTCGAGGCCGTGAAATCGACGGTACACGGATCGACGCGGACGCCGCCCTTGACGGTGCAGACGCCGTGACCCTTGCCACCGCCGCCCTTCGCATCGGGATTGACGATCGGCGAATGACTAACTAAGGAAGATGTGCCCCCAGCGGGCGCCGGCCCAAGCGCCTGCGATCCTCCGCAACCGGCCAGCAGCGATACCGCTACTGCCGCTGCGAAACCGACGCTTAGAGTATGGGACGAGAAGTGCGATTTAACCATTCGACTGTTCTCCAAATAAAAGTGTTTTGGCTAAGATGGGAGGGGTCCGGGCCCGGGCCCCTCCCGACCCTGCACACGAAGCATAGCAGCTTAAAATCTGCTGCCCAGATGCACTTGAGAGTGTGTCAGCAACTGTGTGAGTGAGTGTAGTACCTTAGCGCCTGCGCGAAGCGCAGTCCTGAGCGAAGTCGAAGGGTCAGGATGACATTCATGACAAAAGTCGCTTACGTCCTTCGACTGCGCTCAGGATGAGCGGGGTGGGGCAAAGTTGGTTGACGGGGCAGCGGTCGCAGAGCGGCGTCGGTGCCTTGCAAATTTGGCGGCCGTGCAGAATCAGCCAGTGCGACGCGTCGCCCCACTTATTCTGCGGCACGAGTTTGGTGACGTCTTCCTCTACTTGGCGCGGCGTCGTACCGACGGTCAACCCCAAGCGGTGCGACACGCGAAAGACGTGCGTGTCGACCGCGAGCGCAGCTTCGTGGAAGGCGGCGGCCATTACGACGCTGGCCGTCTTTCGGCCGACGCCGGCGAGCGATTCCAGCGCTTCACGCTCGTGAGGAACCTGGCCGCCGAAACGTTCGACCAGATCGCGCGCGCATGCGATGATATTCTTGGTTTTCATGCGGAAGAATCCGGTCGACCTGATAATCTTCTCGACGTCGGCAGGCTTGGCGACTGCGAGCTTCTGCGGAGTCGGATATTTTGCGAAGAGTATCGGCGTCGTCATGTTGACGCGCACATCGGTGGTTTGAGCCGAGAGTATCACCGCGACGAGCAGCTCGAACTCGCTATCGTATTCCAGCGCCGTCTCCGCATGCGGGTACGTGCGTTCCAGAATCGCCAGCTCCTCGAGCGCGACCTTACGCGGTACTTTCTTTGCCGGAAACGGAATGCGCTGCACGCGGCATCATTCTCTTAGCGCGACGCTCTCTCCGTCGTGCGTCACCAGGCCGTCTTTTTCGAGCGCGGCCAGCAGCTCGCGAAAATCCTCGACCGACCGGGCGGCGAGGGCCGGAATCGCCGAATGCAGATCGAGCAGCGAGATCCGCTCGCCCGGCAGCAGATCGCGCAAACCGTCGATGATTCGCCCGCGCGCGTAGCGCCGAGTCTGCTCGAACGGTATCGCGTTCTGCAGCGACGCGGGCTTCGCACTGGCGATTCGAGCGAATTCGAGTTGCGCGGCGTCCACGTGCGCGGCTGCGCAATCGGGTCGTAGCGGGCAGAGCAAACACTTGGGGGCGCGCGCCGTGCAGATAGCGGAGCCCAGGTCCATCATCGCCGAGCTCCAGTCATGCGCGCGGCCCGCCGGCACCAGCGCTCGAGCCCGTTCGTCCAACTCTCGCGCGCTCGCTTGGGGCGGGAATTCGATCCCGAAAAACAGGCGATGCACGATCCGGCGAACATTGGTATCCACCGGCGCGTCGTCTTCGTTAAATGCGAAGGCTCGGATCGCAGCAACCGTATACGGTCCGATGCCCGGCAGCAACCGCAGGGCTCGCGGTTCCGAAGGCAACACTCCGCCGTGGCTCTCCGCGACCGCGCGGGCCAGGCGGTGTAAGCGCAGGGCGCGCGAGTTATATCCCAGTCCTTTCCATTCTCGCAATACGGCCGCGAGCGAGGCTTCGGAAAGCGCCGCGAAATCCGGAAAACGCTTAACGAATGCCTCGAACTTGGGCACGACGCGGTCGACTTGCGTCTGAGCCAGCATGAACTCGCTCACGAGGGTCCGGTAGGGGCTGCGCTCCGTTCGCCACGGCAGCGTGGCGCGGCCATGCCGCCGGTACCAACGGAGAAGGCTGTGCTGGATGCCCGCGAAACCAGCCGAGCCGTCCCGTCCCTTGCCGACCATAGGGCGAGGCGCTTCGCCGTTTTCGTGGGGAACGCTCCCGATTGGGCGAAGCCACGGGTATGAGCAATGAGCAACAGTTCGACGTCGTGGTTATCGGCGCGGGGCCTGGCGGCTATCACGTCGCCATCCGGCTCGGTCAGTTGGGTAAGAAGGTTATCTGCATCGACCGGGACGAGGTCGGCGGCGTCTGCTTGAACTGGGGATGCATCCCGACGAAGGCGCTGCTGCACGTCGGCGAGGTCATCCGTCACATCGAGCGCGCGGATGCAATCGGCCTCAAGGTTCCCAAAGTCGAAGTCCAGCGCGAGAACGTTGCGAAGTTCAAGAACGATGTGGTGAACGCAAACGTCAGCGGCGTCAAAACGCTCTTCAAAGCCAACGGCGTGGAGTCGCTGCGTGCGGAGGCTTCCTTCAAATCGCCGACGGAGATCGTTGCGAAACGCGAGAATGGCGAGAGCGAGACGATCAAGGCGCAAACCATCGTGATCGCAACCGGTTCCGCGCCGGTGGACGTCAAGGGCTGGCCGCGCGACGGGAAGACGATCATCAACTCCGACGACGCCGTCAAGCTGGAGCGAATCCCGAAAAAGCTTTTGATCATCGGCGGCGGCGTGATCGGCCTGGAGTTCGCGACCGTCTACCGGCGGCTGGGCGCCGAGGTCTTGGTCGTCGAGATGATGCCGCAGATTCTCACCGGCACCGATCTCGAGATCGGCAAGACGCTCGGACGAATTCTAAAAAAGCAAGGCATCGAGATCATGCTCAACACCAAAGTCGGCTCGCTCGAAAAGAAGGGCGATACCGTACGCGCGACGCTCAACGGCGAAGGAACCGGCGGCAAAGACGAAGTTCGTGAGTTCGACATGGCGCTGGTTGCCGTCGGGCGCCGCCCGGTCACCGACAATCTCAACCTGAAAGCCGCCGGCTTGCAGACCGACGAGCGCGGCTTCATCGCGACCGACCTTCAGCAGCGCACGAGCGTCCCCAACATTTTCGCGATCGGCGACGTCACCGGCGCGCCGCTGCTGGCGCACCGCGCGATGAAGCAAGGCGTCATCGCGGCAGAAGTGATCTCCGGCGACAAGTCGGCGGCCTTCGATCCGATAGCCGTGCCGAACTGCATCTATACCGACCCCGAGGTGGCGACCGCCGGCCTTTCCGAAGAGGAAGCCAAAGCGGCCGGCCACGAGGTTCGCATCGGGAAGTTTCCGCTCGCCGCGAGCGGCCGCGCCCGAACGATGAATGAGAGCGAGGGTTTGATCAAGCTCGTCGGCGATGCAAAGAGCGACCTTCTGCTGGGAATGCACATCGTCGCACCACAAGCCGAATCGATGATCGGCGAAGGCGTCATCGCCCTCGAGATGGGCGCGACATTGGAAGACATCGGCCTCTCCGTCCATCCGCATCCGACGTTCATCGAAGGAATCATGGATGCGGCGGAAGCCTCGCACGGCAAAGCGATTCACATAATCAATCCCAAGCCGAAGACTCCGGTGAGTGCTTGACCGGTAGCACGCAGATTTTGGATCTCGGCGTACGGCCGTATCGGGAAGTCTGGGAACTTCAGCGGCGGATCCATGAGGCCGTGCGCCAAGGACGCGAGCCCGATACCTGGATCGTCGTCGAACACGAACCGGTGATAACGCTGGGCCGGCAAGCGAAACGCGAGAATCTCTTGTTTTCGGCCGATGCGTTGGCTGCGCGAGGGGTGGACGTCGTCGAAATCGAGCGCGGCGGAGACGTTACCTATCACGGCCCCGGGCAGCTCGTCGTGTATCCAATTCGAAGACTCGAGCGGTTCCGGGAAGTGGTGCCATTTGTACGATCCTTGGAAGGCGCGGCGATCGGCTGCTGCGCACGATTCGGCGTCGCCGGCGAGCGCTGGAGCGACCACGCCGGCGTCTGGGTCGGCAGCAACTGCATCTGCGCGATCGGGCTTGCAATACGCCGCATGGTTTCGATGCACGGCATCGCCCTCAACGTCTCGACCACCCTCGACTACGATCGTCTCATCAATCCATGCGGCTTCACCGACCGCGGGATCACATCGCTTTGTGCGGAGAGCGGCCGTCCGGTTACAATGGGCGAGGCGAAGGCAGTGCTTTTCGACGAGCTGTCGCGAGAGTTTGGTGTTGCGTTCGTAGCGGAGCAGCAGGTCGCATGATAGAGGTTGACCTTCTGTCGCCCTTCGACTCCGCTCAGGGTGACACTGGGAGGGCTCAGAGTGACACTGGGAGAGTTCGCAAGCCTTCGTGGTTGCGGGTTTCTTTGCCGAGCGGGCCCGATTACGAGCGGGTGAAGGCGCGAGTTAATGCGCTCTCGCTTCATACGGTCTGTAAAGAGGCAGCGTGTCCGAACATGGCCGAGTGCTGGGGTGCGGGCACCGCGACGATCATGATTTTGGGCGACCTCTGCACGCGTGGCTGCCGCTTTTGTAACGTGAAGACCGGGAATCCCCGCGGACACGTCGACTGGCTGGAGCCGTTGCGCGTTGCTGAAGCCGTGCGCGATTTAGGCTGGAAGTATTTGGTCGTCACGGCGGTCGATCGCGACGACCTCGCCGACGGCGGCGCGTTGATTTTTGCAAACACGGTGCGAGCGATTCACGAGCGCGTGCCCGGAGCTCGAGTCGAGATTCTCAGCGGCGACTACCGCGGCGATCTCACCGCGGTCAACATCGTCGTAGATGCCCGCCCAGACGTGTTCGCGCACAATCTGGAGACCGTCCGGCGCTTGACGCCGCACGTACGCGATAAGCGCGCAGCGTACGACCAGTCGCTCGCGGTATTGGCGCACGCCAAAGGGCGCGCTCCGAATCGTTACACGAAGACGTCGCTGATGCTCGGACTAGGCGAGACGGAAGCCGAAATCGAAACCGCAATGGACGATGCGCGCGCGGTGGGCGTCGACATCTTCACCATGGGCCAGTATCTCCAGCCCTCCAAAAAGCATCTCCCGGTCGTCGAGTTCATCACGCCCGAAACCTTCAAGCACCTGGGCGAGATCGCGGCGCGCAAGGGCTTCCATCAGGTCGTCTCGAGCCCGCTCTCCCGCAGTTCCTATCACGCCGAGCAAGCGTTCTAACCCTTCGCCCTTCGACTACGCTCAGGGTGACACTTGTTAGGCTCAGGGTGACACTGGGAGGGCCAGGATGACACACCTTAGCCCCGGTCGCAGAGCGCAACCGCGGGTAACTTCGCTCGGTTGGAACGGCTAGCGTGACGAAGGTTTTTCTCACCAGGCCGGTCCTGGCAGCGGTTTGCTCCTTAATCATTTTAATCGGCGGGCTGGTCGTGATGCCGACTTTGCCGCTGGCGCAATATCCGCAAATCTCGCCGCCCGTCGTGACCATCAGCGCTTCGTACGTCGGCGCCGCCCCCGAAGCGGTCGAGGCCCAGGTCACGACGCCGCTCGAAGAGGCGGTTAATACCGTCCAAGGCCTGCGCTATATCAGCTCGACCAGCTCGCAAGGCACCTCGACGATCACCTGCACGTTTACGCTCGAAACCAATCTCGATATCGCCGCCGCGGACGTCCAGAACTCCGTGCAGTCGGCGATCGGCCAGCTCCCCGCGACGGTGCAGCAAGTCGGCGTGCAGGTGAGCAAAAACTCGGGCTCCTTCGTGATGGGCATCGCGCTCACGTCCGATACGAGCAAGTACGACACGCTCTTTTTGAGCAACTACGCGCAGCTCAACATCGTTAACGATCTCTCGCGCACGCCCGGCGTGTCGTTGGTCCGGGTCTTCGGCCAACGCCAGTACGCGATGCGGATCTGGATCAATCCGATCAAGTTGGCGCAACAGGGGCTCGATGCGGGCGACGTGGTCACCGCCTTGCAAAAGCAGAACGCCGAGATTGCCAGCGGAAGCATCGGTGCGGCTCCCGAGACGAAAAACCAGCCGTATACGTATACGGTTAACGCCCTGACGCAGCTTTCCAGCCCGCAACAGTTCGCCAACATCATCCTTCGCTCGAATCCCAACGGCGGATTCACGCGTCTGGGCGACGTCGCGCGGGTCGAACTCGGGGCCGAAGACTACAGCACCGCGCTGCGGTTTAACGGGAACCCCGAAACCGTGGGCCTGGGCATCCTACAGTATCCAACCGCCAACGCGCTGCAGGTTTCCAACGGCGTGCTGAGCGAGATGAACGTTCTCTCCAAGAACTTCCCGCAAGGCCTGCACTACACCGTCGCCTTCAATACGACCGATTTCGTTGCGGAGTCGGTCAAAGAAGTCATCATTACGCTGCTGCTTTCCATCGTGCTCGTCGTGCTCGTCATCTACGTCTTCCTGCAGAACCCGCGCTCAACGTTGATTCCAGCCGTGACGATTCCGGTCTCGCTGATCGGGACGTTCTTCGTCATGAAGATCTTCGGTTTCACGATCAACACGATCACGCTCTTCGGCCTGACGCTGGCCACCGGTCTCGTCGTCGACGACGCCATCGTCGTGATCGAAAACATCGCGCGTCACATCGAGATGAACAAGGGGCGCCAAAGCGGCATCGCAAGCGCGGCGGAGGCGATGCGCGAGATCCAGAGCGCCGTCGTGGCATCGTCCCTGGTCTTGCTGGCCGTCTTTATTCCGGTCGGCTTCTTCCCGGGAACGACCGGACAGCTCTATAAGCAGTTTGCCTTGACGATCGCGGCCGCCATCACGATCTCGCTCTTCCAGGCGCTGACGCTCGCGCCCGTCATGTCGGCACGGCTGCTCAAGGGCGACGTCGAGTCGCAGTTCATCTTCTTCAAGTGGTTCAATGCAGGTCTCGCGCGCTTCCGCCATTGGTATGCGTCGGAGCTGCCGCGGCTCTTCCGGTTTCGCTGGCTCGTGACGGGCGTCTTCGGCCTCGCCCTGCTGGCGACGCTCTTCATGTTCGTGAAAACGCCGACGTCGTTCATTCCGAGCGAAGACCAAGGCTACTTCATTGTGTTGCTGCAGGCACCCGAAGGCACCTCACTTTCGACCGAACAAGCCATTGCGCAAAAGGCCGAAGCGATCATTCGGAGCCAGCCGCAAGTGCGCTATATGTTCGACGTCGGAGGATTCAGCTTCACGGGCTCGGCGCCAAACCGCGGACTGATGTTCGTCCTTCTCAAGCCCTGGGGGCAGCGCAAAGGCGCGGACGATAATATCGATGCGGTCATCAATCGCGTCAACTACGGCTTCTTCAAGAATATTCCGCAAGCTCAGCTGTTCGCCCTCAACCCGCCGGCCATCAACGGCGTAGGCAGCTTCGGCGGATTCCAGTTCGAGCTGGAAGACCGCGGCAATGCGGGCCTTCCCGTGCTGACGAAGACGGCCTTTGAAATCATGGGCGCCGCCGCCCAAGATCCGCGGCTGATGAACGTCTTCACGCAGTTTCGCCTCAACTCGCCGCAGGTTCAGTTGAACATCGATCGCAGCAAAGCTAAGGCGGTCGGCATCTCGCTGAGCGACATCTTCGATACCCTCGAAGTCGATCTCGCATCGCTCTACGTCAACAACTTCACGTACCTCAATCGCTCGTGGCAGGTAGACGTACAGGCCGACGAGCCCTTCCGCAACCGGGTCTCCTCGCTGCAAGGCTTGTATGTAAGCTCGGGCTCCGCAGCAAACAACACGGCTGCCTCGGTCAATCCCTTTGCGACCCCGGCGCCGTTTAGCCCCACCGGTAGCACGAACGCGACGAACACCGTGATGACTCCGCTCGCCGCCCTCGTCCAGATGCAGCGCGTGGATACGGCGCCGGTCATCAGCCATTACAATCTCTACCGCAACATCGAGCTCAACGGCAACAACGCGCCGGGCCACGGTTCGGGCGAGGCGCTCACCGCGATGGACCAGATCGCGCAGAAGGTCATGCCGGCAGGCATGAGTTACGAGTGGTCGGGGTTACAGCTCGACGAAATCGCTGCGGGCAGTTTGAGCACGATCATTTTTGCGCTCGGGCTCGTCTTCGTCTTCCTCGTGCTATCGGCCCAATATGAGAGTTTCATCGATCCGCTCATCGTCTTGCTCGCCGTGCCGGCCGCGCTCTTCGGCGCGCTGGGTTTCATGAATCTTCGCCACCTACTGCCGATCCCGGGACTCTTCGATCCCAGCCTCGCGCAAGATGCGTACGCGCAGGTAGGATACGTCATGCTGATCGGCCTCGCCAGCAAGAGCGCAATTCTGATCGTAGAGTTCGCAAACCAACAGTTGCGCGAGGGCGCGAGCATCGTCCAGGCCGCCATGCGTGCCGCCCAAACTCGTTTGCGCCCGATTTTGATGACGTCCATCGCATTCATCATCGCCGTGATTCCTTTGGTTTTTGCGACCGGCGCGGGCAGTGCCGCACGCCATTCACTCGGGACCGTCGTTTTCGGCGGCATGCTGATCTCGACGTTCCTAAATCTCGCGATCACGCCGGTGCTCTACGTCATCATTAAGTCACTCGAAGTGCGCGGAAAACCCGCGGGACGTGACGGTCAAACGAGTGGCGAACATCAAGAAAAGGATTTGCAATCGTTAAGCCCAACCTCTGGTTAAACGCCTGATAGATTTGATAACTGCTGTCACCGGCGATCTCAGGGAGTTGCTTGCATGCTCGGACGTTTCTTTCTCGCGGTGCTCGCCGCAGTAGCGGCATTTA
>JABCZE010000039.1 GCA_013289785.1 Vulcanimicrobiota bacterium
GGCAGTTCCAGACGATCGGCTCGAAGTATTCGCGGTCGTTCTTTCTACACCAAAAGCCTTCGAATAAGCCGGTCGACACCGAATAAAGAGGCGGTGACCCGTTAACGGAGCCGCAACGCTTCATTAAAAAGCCCACGATCGGCAAAGGTCGGCGACGCAACCCGCCGATTCTTAGAGTAAAACGCTGATCTCTTTTGAGGGCCTTCCGTTGAACAAGCGACTCTTCGTGCCACTCACTTGCGCCGCTGCTTTAAGTCTTGCGGCCTGCAGCAGTAACAGCTCCGGTACGCCGGAAGTCTTGCGGCAAATCCCGGGGTCCACCAGTCACATTTCGTCGTGGATGCTGCGCGAAGCCACGAGCGAAAATCTGCTGTACGTTTCGGATATCGGCACCAACGAAGTCGACGTCTATCCGTATCCCTCCGGGTCGCTCGTGGGGAAGCTCAGCGGTTTTGGGTCGGTCGCGGGCCTGTGCGCCGATAAGGCCGGCGACGTCTTCGTCGTCGACGAAGCCGGGCCGGTCCAAATGTTCGCGCACGGCGGCACGACCCCAATTCGGAAACTGACGACGTCTGGCGCTCCCTACGGCTGCGCCATCGATCCGACCACCGGCAACCTGGCACTCACGAATCTCTCGTCGTTCGGCTACGGCGCCATCGCGATCTACCCCAAAGCCAACGGCAGTGCCAAACAATATACCGACGCACTCGTCGATTCGACTTTCTTTTGCGGCTACGATACCCACGGCAATCTCTTCGTCGACGGTTGGAACCGATCGGCCGACCCGATCCTCTTAAAGCTTGCGAAAAACGGCAAACAGTTCGGGAACCCGTTCAATCTCAACGCGAACGACAAGAATCCAACCGGCGTCCAGTGGGACGGAAAATACGTTGCGGTCGGCAACAAGGGCGCCGGCGTCGTCTACCGCATCGACGGCGCGACCGGGAAAACGGTGCAAACCATCACGCTCAAGAACGCGCTCAACGTCGAACAGTTCTGGCTCGACGGGACCACGTTAATCGGCCCCAACTTCCAAGTCAGCGGCGTTGTCGGCTACTGGCACTACCCCGCCGGCGGAACCGCCACCAAAACGCTCTCGTCATTCTCCGAACCCTTCGGCACAACCATCAGCCTCGCGAAAAAATAACCTCTCACCCTGAGCGGAGTCGAAGGACGAGCCCGATTTAACGCTGCATGCCTGGCATTGCAATGCGAGCGTTCGTCTGCATCGGAGCGTCGGGTAGCCGGTCGTCCTTCGCATCGAGCGGATGCGCGACGATGCGGTAGTCAAACTCGACGTTCGAACGCCCTCGTTGGTTCTCGCGTACTTGGAACCCCGAGGCCGTCTTCATGCTCACGTATAACCCGCGCGTGTCGCCCATTGGCGTGAGAAAAACGTAATACCATTTGTGATCGATAACGGAGGCGAAGGCCGGCTCGATCTGCACGTTCGCCGTACCGCTCGTTAAGCGTGCGGTTCCCACGTCCTCGACCGTGGCCGTTGCCGACTCCGATGCGTACGTTAGCACGTGTCGCCCGCTCTCCGTTCGATGGCGAGAACGCAGCGTGCCGTACCCAATCACCGTGCCTTTGCACGTCAGGTTCCCCAGAGCATCAATGTGACACCATCCGCCTTTGCTGCTGTCGCCGGCGAAAATATCCACGCCGCCGCCGGAGTAGGCCTGTATAGCAGCGTTTCCAATCCCGCTGCTCCAATTGGACGGACCGTATGCAATCCCGAGAACGCCGGAGCTGCCGAAGTACTTGGACTCTCCCTGAGGATTACCCACTCCCATCACTCCATCGGTCTGGCCGAAGCCGGCCACGCCGGCTGATGGAAGCGTGCCGTATGAGCTCGATCCGGGGCAGCACTCATTATGCCCCTCGATAGCATTGGATAAAATCGAGGTGCCATAGACGCCCGGACCATTTGACGAGCGGCCATAGACTCCGTATCCCGTTCCGCTCGTCGCACTGCTGATACCGGCAACGCCGGAGTTTTTGTTCGTCGCCGATGAGTTGCCTTGAACTCCGGTGCCCGCCGACGAGTTGCCCCACACGCCGAATGTATTGTGTCCCGTGGCTTTACCCTCGAGGCATGCGCTGCCGGAACTGCAGCTATAGACTTTGACGTCGCGTGTGATGCCGTCGCGTTCGGCCCGGACGATCCCCAGGCTCGAAACCGCAACGGTGATGCCGATGAGGACCGCACCTACAACGGTGCGCCGGCTGATGCTGACCGTAAAACGCCACATAGAGCCCTCCTTTTGCGAAAGCCTGAGCCCAGAATACGCTGCGGGCGTCGCAGAAGCATTCTATGGAAAAGGCATCGTCGGCCCAGAATTAACGCTCGAGGTACGAGCGGTCCAGTGCGCTGACCTCAAGACACCCGAGCAGCCGCAGCGTACGAATGACGCCGCTACGAAGAA
Source organism: Vulcanimicrobiota bacterium (assembly GCA_013289785.1). Lineage (GTDB taxonomy): Bacteria > Vulcanimicrobiota > Vulcanimicrobiia > Vulcanimicrobiales > Vulcanimicrobiaceae > Cybelea. The sequence continues at coordinate 2,430 of JABCZE010000039.1, forward strand.
TCTCGATCGCTTTCGCGACGCCCACGCCCCCAGCCGCCCCCAAACCGTACGCGTAAGCGCGTCCCACGAGTACCGCTCGAGCGCCAAGCGCGATCGCTTTAACGACGTCGCTGCCGCGGCGAATGCCGCCGTCGAGGTAGACTTCGGCGCGATCGCCGACCGCGTCGACGACGCTCGGCAGCGCGAGCAGCGTCGGTGAAACGCAGTCGAGTTGCCGGCCGCCGTGATTGGAAACGACGATCGCGTCGGCGCCCGCATCGAGTGCGCGACGCGCGTCCTCCGCATCGAGCACGCCTTTGACGACGATCGGCCCCTGCCAGGCATCGCGAATCCACGCCATATCGGGCCACGTTACCGTCGAGCGTTCCAGTGCGGCGCCCACATCCTCGTACGGCATCGGCCCTTCACCCGGAATCACCACGTTGGGAAACTTCATCATTCCGCCGTCCTGCAGAAAGTCGAGCAGCCACGCCGGACGCGCGAGAAGTTGCGCGGCGTGCGGCAGCATCTTCCACGGATCGCCGCTGACCAGTTCGCGGCCCCCGTTGCGCAGATCGCGTTCGCGCTGCCCCGCAACCGCGGTGTCGACCGTCACGACGAGCGCGGAAAAACCCGCCGCGCGTGCTCGCGCGATCGCCGCCGTTGCCGCGTCGCGACCGCCCAGCAGGTAGAGTTGATACCACGCCGGTCCGCTGGTTGCCGCGCGAACGTCTTCGAGCCGGCAGCCGGAGAGCGTCGAGAGAACGTACGCCGTGCCGGCGGCGCCGGCTTGCGCTGCCGCAACGCATTCGCCGCGCGGAAAGAACATGCGGCTGCTGCCGATCGGCGCGAGTAGAAACGGCAGCTCCAGCGGAGTTCCGAGCACCGTCGTGCGCAGATCGCAGGTTCCCATCGCCGACGCACTTCGTGGCCGAAAGCGCACGGTATCAAACACCGCGCAGTTCTCGCGCAGCGTCACCTCCCCGTCGGCCCCGCCGTCGATGTAATCGAAGACCACCCGTGGAAGCCGCCGTCGCGCGCGTCGTCGCAGATCCTCGATCGTGAAAACGCCGTTCACGTTCGTAGGCCCGCAAGAAAGCCGGTAACGGCATCGCAAAATGCTTGCGGACGATCGACCATCGGCAGGTGGCCGCACGCATCGACGCGGGTCTCCACCGCACCGGGTATCGCTCGCAGCAAAGTTTGCGAGAGCGGTTGCGGCAAGAGCCGGTCGTCGCTGCACCAAATCACGTGCGCCGGCAAGCGTAGATTTGGCAGTCGCTCGAGCGTGTCGGCCTGCAGGTTGAGATTCCACTGTCGCACGAGCGCCTCGCGCGGCGCGAGCGGTCCCAGCGCCATCGCGGCGTCGGTCTTTTCCCAAATATCCACTTCGCGCAGCGTCGCCGGCGCCGCTCCAACCCAGAGCAGCGCGGCCAACAGCGTGCGGTCGTCGGTAACGCTTTGCGCAAGCGAACCCATCAGTTCCATGCAGTTGCGTGCGTAGCGGTCCGTTCGCGCCCACGAGCAGACCAGCGTGAGTGAAAGGCAACGCGCGGGCAGCGCCAGAGCCAGCTCCTGCGCGATGACGCTGCCCATGGAGTGGCCGAGGACGTGCGCGGTTTGCGCACCGGCGCGATCGAGCACCGCAGAGGCGTCGTCCGCGAGGTCGGCAAACGTATACGGCTCCGAAACGATCGAGCTGCTACCGGAATCCCGGTTATCGAACGCGATCGTTCGCCACGATTGCGCCAGCGCTGGACGAACCAAACTCCAAAGGGCGCGGTCCGACGCCGTTCCGGCGATCAGCAGGAGATCGGGACCATCGCCTTCGACGTCAAAGGCCAACTCGACGTCGCCGTTATGCGCCGTACCCATCGAGCCCTTGACGTTTACCTTACGGAAACGATACCCTGGCGTCGCACCATGGACATTGCCTTCGTCGCCACCGCGTTTGCTACCGCGTTCACGATCATCGATCCGATCGGCATGATTCCCATGACCCTGGGAGCGACGGCGCGCGACCTTCCCGCACGCCGCAATCAGATCGTCGATCAAGCCGTGCTCGTTGGGGCTGCCGTCATTCTTTTTATGGGGCTCGTCGGGCGTCTGCTGCTCGGTTATCTCGGAATCACGTTGCCGGCCTTTACAATTGCCGGCGGCGTGCTGCTGTTCTTGATCGCGATCGATATGCTCTTCGCGCGCCCAACTGGCGCGAAGCGCACCGAGGCCGAAGAACGCGAGGCGGCCGAGACCGAGAATCCCGCCGTCTTTCCGCTCGCCGTGCCGATGATTGCCGGCCCGGGAACGATCGCGACGGTGCTGCTGCTGGTCAACTTGGCACGCGGCGACCGTGTGGACTACGTCATCATCGCCGTGGCTTACGCCGTTGCGCTGTTCGTAACGTGGCTGTGCATGCGGGGCTCGTCGTTCTTGATTCGCGTGATCGGGACGACGGGAATCCACGTGGTCAGCCGGCTTCTCGGCATTATTCTCGCCGCACTCGCGGTGCAGTTCGTTCTCAACGGTCTCGCGCTCACGCCGCTGTTGCTACGGCGATGACAAGCCGGGGTCGGCCACCCACTGCTGATAGACCGATTTCTCGATTGGCGGCAGTTGCGCGTCGGGAGGCAGCTTGAATCCGACAAGCGGGAACGGAAATGGAATTTGGTGCGGCGGCTGCGTGAACGGATCGGTCCCCGGATCGTAGCAGAACGGCCAGACGATCTCACCGTCTTCCTCCGAGCCGTCGGGATAGGTAAACTCGTAGCGGCCGTAATAGCAGTCGCGGCCGTTGTCTCGCCAGTGGCGCGTCGGCGTGATGATTCCGTTGCCATGCTCGCTACCGCGTAACGATGACGGAACGGCGAACGCGTAGTCCTTGCTCGCCGACTCTTGAGTACCCGGATCGATGGTCGGGATTGCATGCGGGTCGTTCTGTTTGTTGAGCTGCGCGACTTCTTTGGCGAATCCGGCTTGGTCGCGCTCGATCTTCGACGGCACGGACGGGTGCCCGGGAAGCGACGGAGCTTGAATCGGGACAATTTTCGCCAGCTCCTTCAAAGGCACACGCGCCGGCGCCGCCTCGTGCCGCACGACGACGTGCGCGCGGTGCCGGTGCGGGGTCGGCGCTGGCGGCGAAGGCGGCGGCCGTTGGATTGCAATTGTCGTCGTCGCCGTAACCGTCTCTTTGGTGCCTCGCGGTATGAAGGTGTGCGCTACCGCCCAAAACAGCAGCGTTAAGAGAACGGCATGGACGGCGACCGAGGCGAGCGCCGCCCATAACAGCGCCCGGCGGCGCCGTTGGAACCTTGCTGAGATCAAGCGGTCGTTCGAGTTCCTGTTTTAGCGGATAGGCTGGCAGAGTTCGATAAGTACGCCGTCGGTCGCCTTCGGGTGCAAAAAGGCGATTAAATTTCCGTGAGCGCCCTTGCGTGCGTGCTCGTCAATCAATCGAACACCCTTCGCTTTCAGCTCCGCGAGCGTAGCTTCGATGTCGGTGACGCGATAGGCCGTGTGATGGAGCTTCGTTGCGGCATCGCCCCGGAAGCGAGCAATCGGCGAGCCGTCGTCGAGCGGGCGCAGCAGCTCGACAAACGAACCTCCGGCCCGCAAACCCACGGCCTCGATGCCCTGATCGGCGACGATCTCGCGGTAGACTTGCTTGAAACCGAGCGTCTCCGTGTAGAGCCGCAGCGTCGCATCCAGGTTTTTCACCACGATCGCAACGTGATCAATTTCCATCACGCCACAACCTCTCTGGCGCGGTACGTTCCAAAAACATCGCGCAGCACGTTGCATATCTCGCCCAACGTCGCGCCGGCGTCGACCGCATTGACGAACGGCGGCATCAAATTGTCAGCGCCCGCCGCAGCCTCGCGAACCGTCGCGAGCGCTGTGGTAACGGCGTCGGAATCGCGCGAGGCGCGCAGTGCACGCAATCGCTCGACCTGCTCGCGCTCGGCGCGCTCGTCAACCTGCTGGAGGGGAATGGGCGTTCCGCTCTCCGCTTCGGCGAAGCGATTGACGCCGACGACAACCTGCTCGCCCCGTTCGATCGCCTGCTGCGCGGCGTAGGCCGAGTCGGCGATGCGCGCCTGCATCCAGCCGCTTTCGATCGCGGCGATGCTCCCGCCCATGGCGTCGACTTCCCCGATCAGTCCCGTCGCGCGTTCGATCAGCTCGTTGGTGAGCGTTTCGAGATAGTAGGAGCCCGCCATCGGATCGACGACGTCGGCAACGCCCGACTCGTACGCGATAATCTGTTGGGTGCGCAAAGCAACTCGCGCACTTTCGGCGGTCGGCAACGCCAACGCTTCGTCCTTCCCATTGGTGTGCAGCGATTGCGTGCCCCCCAAGACCGCCGCCAGCGCTTGCAGCGCCACGCGCACGACGTTGTTTTCGGGCTCCTGCGCCGTGAGCGTCGAGCCGCCCGTCTGAGCGTGAAACCGTAACGCCTGCGAGCGGGGGTCGCGGCAGCCGAACTCGTCGCGCGTGATATGCGCCCAGAGATAGCGCGCCGCCCGGAACTTCGCAATCTCTTCGAAGAAATCGTTGTGGGCGTTCCAGAAGAACGAGATGCGCGGCGCAACGTCGTCCAGTACGATGCCGGCCTCGCGCGCGGCCTGCAGGTAGGCCTTCCCGTTGGCGAGCGTAAACGCGATCTCTTCAACCGCCGTCGAGCCGGCCTCGCGGATGTGATAGCCGGAGACGGAGATGGCGTTCCAAAGCGGCACTTCGCGCGCGCAGTACGCCATCACATCGGTGACTAAGCGCATCGAAGGCTTGGGCGGGTAGATGTAGGTTCCGCGCGCGACGTACTCCTTGAGGACGTCGTTTTGCACGGTTCCGCCGAGCTTGGCAAATGGAATCCCCCGCCGCCGCGCGACGGCGAGATAGAACGCCAGCAGAATTGCCGCGGGCGCGTTGATCGTCATCGAGACGGTCACGCGGTCGAGCGGCACGCCGTCGAGCAGCGCCTCCATGTCCGCAATCGAATCGATCGCGACGCCGACTTTGCCGACTTCGCCCCGCGATTGCGGCGCGTCCGAATCATAGCCCAGTTGCGTCGGCAAATCGAAGGCGACGGAGAGCCCCGTCTGACCGCGCTCGAGCAGATACCGATAACGCGCATTCGATTCGGCCGCCGTACCGAACCCGGCATACTGCCGCATCGTCCAAAGCCGCCCGCGGTACATGTCGTCCCGGATGCCGCGCCCATACGGGAAACTTCCCGGCTCGCCGAGATCGTGAGGCGTCCCCCCGGCCTCGTCGTAGACCGGGTCGATGGGGATGCCTGAAGCGTTAACGTCGCGAGCCATCGACCCTGACTACGCCGCAGCGACCAAGGGCGCCCGCCTCGCGCAACGGGGAACTCAGAAGGCATACAGTAATGGCCAGGGCTATGGAATCCATGATGTCGACAAAGGGTCAGACCACCATCCCTAAGGCAGCCCGCGAGCACTTGCGGTTGAAACCTGGGGATCGTGTAAAGTCTTTCCTCCACCCAAACGGCAGCGTTGTTATCCTGCCGAAGGTGCCGGTCTCCACATTCCGCGGTATCCTAAAATTGAGCAGTCGTCCAGCCCCCACCATTGAGGAAATGAATCAAGCAACTGCGGAGCGTGCGAGCGGTGCCCGCCGTTTGACAAGACGCCGATAGTCGGCCTGTGTGGTCGCGGTTCAGCGTAGTGTCATAATCGCTGAGCCGCGCTCCACCGTCGCTCCGGGCGCGACATGTACCGCGCTGACCGCGCCGCTTTTATGTGCTCGGACCTCGTTCATCATCTTCATTGCCTCGATTGTTGCCACGACTTGCCCTTCGCTGACCGCATCGCCTTTCGTGACGGCGAGTTCGACCACCAGTCCGTGCATCGGCGAATGCACGTCGTTGCCGTCTGAGGAGTTCGTGCGCTTGCGTATCGTCCGCAGACGCGGTGCGGTCCGGCGCGCCTCGACGCGCGCCGGCGGCGCCGGCAAGCGCGGCGGCCCGTTGACGACGGCCGGATGCAACGTCGCGGCGAACGGCTCGAGCGTCGCGGTGCCGTACGAGGCGTCGGCGACCTCCGGGTTGTCGCAGAGCGCGCGCAACAGCGGCAGCGTCGTTGGAATCCCTTCGATCACGTACTCGTCGAGCGCGCGGCGCATTCGCGCGAGCGCGCCCTCGCGCGTCGGCGCCCAGACGATGAGTTTGGCGACGAGCGAATCATAGTCAGGCGGGATCGTCCAGCCGGCGTAGGCCGCCGAGTCGACGCGAACACCAAGCCCGCCGGGCTCGCGATAGCCGGAAATCGTGCCCGGCGCGGCCTGGAAGTTCGCCGCCGGATCTTCGGCGTTCACGCGCCCTTCGATCGAGAACCCGCGAAAGGAGATTTCGTCCTGCCCATACCCCAGCGGCTCGCCCGCCGCGACGCGGATCTGTTCGCGCACAAGATCGAGTCCGCTCACCATCTCCGTGACCGTGTGCTCCACTTGAATGCGCGTGTTCATCTCCAGAAAGTAGAACGCGTCGCCGGCGACGAGACATTCGATCGTGCCGACGGAATCGTAGCCGATCGCCTTCGCCGCGCGGACGCCGGCCTCGCGCATCGCCTCGCGCAGCCGTCCGGAGATGTGCGCGGGAGTCTCTTCCCACACTTTCTGATGGCGCCGTTGCAGCGAGCAGTCGCGTTCGCCAACATGAACGACGTTGCCGTGTTTGTCGGCGAGCACTTGCAGTTCGACATGCTTTGGGTTTTCGAGGTAATGCTCGGCATAGATCGTCTCGTCCTTAAAATACGCCTTCGCTTCGCGGCGAGCCGTTTCAAACGCCGACGGCACCTCCTCCAAAGATTGTGCCACGCGCAGCCCTTTACCGCCGCCGCCGGCCGCGGCTTTGAACGCCAGCGGCAGGCCGTACTGCTCGGCAGCGGCGCGTGCGCCCGCAACGTCCGCGATCGGCTCGTGCCCTCCGGGCACCGACGGAACCTTTGCGTCGCGCATCGCTTGACGCGCCCGAAGCTTATCGCCCATTGCATCGATCGCATCGGCGTGCGGCCCGATCCACGTTAAGCCGGCGGAGACGA
>JABCZE010000040.1 GCA_013289785.1 Vulcanimicrobiota bacterium
CGCCAGCGCCGTGGCCGCCAATGCAAGCCCGATCACCGGCTTCCCCACACGATCGAAGACGCGCCCAAGCATTGGGGCGGCTAGCGCTCCAACCGCCATCGCGGCGGCAAACGAAACCGATATCGCAGGGACGCTCATCACGTGGCCGTGCTGGAAGTGAAACGCGATCAGAGCAAAATCTACATAACCGGCCGCGAAGAACGCGCCGCCGATCGCGTAGCGCCGCAGCGCCGGCCAATCGCGCACGATCGAGGTTTCTCGCTGCTCGGCACGCGGAGTGACGCTCCGTCCTGCAGACGCGGCAACTCCGAGAAATGCTAAGGTCGCCAGTGCAGGCACAATGAGAATGCCAAACCCCGTTGCGTAGCCGCCGCGCGCGACGGCAAAGGCGACGATGAGCGGGCCGGCGGTGGCGCCGATTTGATCGAGAGCCTCGTTGATGCCGAATGCGCGACCGCCTCCGATGTGGCGTCCCGCTTCCGAGAGCGTCGCGGCGATGACCGGTTTTCGAATGCCGCGCCCGACGCGTTCGCCGATCAGAAGACCCGCGGCGGCGGGCCAGCTTCCCGCCAGAGCCAGTGCGGGAACGCAGAGCATGTTGATGGCGTAGCCGACCCACGCATTGATCCAATACCGCCCAGTGCGATCGGCGATCGCGCCGCTCACGGAGCGAATGAGGTAGCCGGCCAGCTCGCCGGCGCCGGCGATGATGCCGACCGCCGCACCACTTGCGCCGAGAAAGGCGCCGGCTACACCGCGCGCGCCTTCATAGGTCATATCTGCGAAGAGATTGACCGCCCCCATGACGATGACAAAGCGCAGGGCAATTTTTGACGTCGAGCCGCGTTCCATCCCGGTGCGATTCGTTCGTTCACGTCAAAGGCCTTACCCGTGCAAAATTCGAATACGGCTCCGCCAACATGCAACGTCTCGACGGATGCTTCGTTTACTCCGCCAGCGATCTCAACGACTACCTCGAGTGTAAACGGCTCACCGAGTTCGAGGCGCTGGTAACGCGAAACAAACTTCGTCGCCCCGACCCGCAAGACGAACGCGCCGAGCTGATCCGCCGCAAGGGTGAAGAGCACGAGCAACGGCACCTCGAGGGCTTGATCGAACGCTACCCGGGTGAAGTCGTGCGGTTCGATCGCGCGCAGCCGGGCGTGGAACGGTACCGCGAAGCCGAGGAGGCGACGCTCGAAGCGATGCAGCGCGGGACGCGCGTCATCTACCAAGCGACGTTTTTCGACGGCCGGTTCATCGGGCACGCCGATTTCCTCAGGCGCGTCGAGAAGCCGTCGAGCCTCGGTAGCTATGGCTATGAAGTGGTCGACACCAAGCTCGCGCTGGCGCCCAAAGCCTACTACTTAGTGCAGCTCTGCAACTACAGCGAACACTTAGAGCGCCTTCAAGGACGCCTGCCGGAGTTTGGGCACGTCGTGTTCGGTAACGGCGAAGAGCAGCGCTTCCGCATGAACGACTACATGGCGTACTACCGCCATCTGAAGCACGCGTTCTTGGACTACGTTACCAAGCCGGAGTTCGACCAAGCCGATCAGGCTGCAACCTATCCGTTTAAGTGCGGCCACTGCGAAATCTGCCCCTGGGACGAGGCATGCGCGAAGCAACGCGCCGATGACGACCACTTGAGCCTAGTCGCTTGGCTGCGGCGCGACCAGATCGCGAAGTTCGAAGCCGCCGGCATCGAACGCGTCACGCACCTCGCAGCTGCCGCCGACGGGCAGCGGCCCAACGCCATGAACCCCGAGACGTTTAGCAAGCTTCGGCGTCAAGCGTCGCTGCAAGTTCGGGGACGTGACGGCGGCGAGCCGATCTACGAGCTGCTCGCGCACGAACCGCCGCTAGGTTTCGCGCTGCTTCCAGAGCCTTCGCCCGGTGACGTCTTTTTCGATATGGAGGGCGACCCGCTCTACGAGCCCGGCCGCAGTCTCGAGTATCTCTTCGGCTGCTGGATGCCTGACGACGACCCGCCGTTCCGCGCCTTTTGGGGGCTCGATCGCTCCGGCGAAAAACGCGCGTTCGAGGAGTTCGTCGATTTTGTGATGGAGCGGCGCAAGCGCTACCCGGCGTTGCACGTCTATCACTATGCCAACTATGAGAAGTCCGCGCTGCGGCGGCTTGCGCAAATACATTGCACGCGCGAAGCGGAGATCGACCTCCTGTTGCGCGGAGAGGTGCTCGTCGATCTCTTCGCGGTCGTCCGTCAGGCGCTCGCCATCTCCGAAGACGGCTACGGACTCAAGAAGGTCGAGCGCCTCTACAAGCTCGAGCGCGAGACCGACGTCAGGAAGGGCGACGAGTCGATCGTGATGTTCGAGCTCTGGCTGCTCGGACGAGATCAGCGAATTCTCGACGACATCGAGAACTACAATCGGGACGACTGCCGTTCGACGCACCGGCTGCGAGAGTGGCTGCTCGACCGGCGCCTCGAGGCGATCGACAAGTACGGCGTCGATCTGCCGCTGCGTCCCGTAAAAGCTCCCGACAAGCCCTGCCATGCCGAATTTACGGCGGCGTGCAAGCAATGCGTGAAGCGCCAAAAAGACGAGCGCGAGGAGGCCCGGCGCAGCGACATGGAGTCAACGCTGCTCGGCAGCATTCTGCCGCCGCAGTCGGAAGACGAGTATCGCTCGATGAATCCGCAAGGAAGAATGCGGTACCTCATGGCGGCGCTCTTAGCCTATCACCGCCGCGAAGAGAAGCCGGAGTGGTGGGCGTTTTTCGACCGGTGCGAAAACGTCGATGGGCTACGCGAGTTCGATAAGGAGTCCATCGGCGGCCTCACCTTGCGCGAAGACATTCCGCCGCAAGAGATCAAGCGAAGCAGCATCTACACCTACGAGTTTCCCGAGCAGCACTACAAGCTGGCAGCCGGCGGCGACGTCTACAATCCGCGAACCCGCAAGCCGGCCGGCACGATCCTTTCGCTCGACCACGAGACGCGATTGCTCGGGCTCAAGACGACCGCTTCGATCGAGGACGCGCGCGCCATCACGGAGTTGATACCGCGCCCGCCGTGGCCCGCAGACGTGCAGCGCGACGCCTTGGCGCGCATCGCACGGTCGTTCTTGGCCGGGACGCTCTTCAACCAATACCCGGCAACCTACGATTTGCTGGCGAACCGCGACCCTCGAGTTGTTGGTGCCCGAACCTTGCAACCCCCAGTCGTCGATGCCGAAAGCCTCTCCACGACGGTGGCCGCGCTCGACAACAGCTATCTCTTCATCCAGGGGCCGCCCGGCAGCGGCAAGAGCACGTACGGATCGCAAGTGATCTGCGATCTTCTCGAGCGCGGACAGCGGGTTGCCGTCACCAGCAACAATCATAAGGCGATTCACAACTTGCTGCGTAAGGTGGAGGAATGCATGGCCCAGCGCGGCGGCAGCTTCCACGGCCGTTACAAGCACACGAAGCAAAACCCGGACTCGCACTACCGCGATTCGCGATGGATCGAGTCGTACGACTCCAACGATGACTTCTACGGCGACGACTATGTGCTCGCCGGCGGTACCGGATGGCTCTTCGCTCGCGAAGAGCTTGCCGGAAAGTTCGACTACCTCTTCATCGACGAAGCGGGACAAATGGCGCTCGCCGACGCCCTCGCCCTCTCCACGTGCGCCAGGAACGTCGTGCTGCTGGGCGACCCGGCGCAGCTCGCGCAGGTAGGCCAGGGGCAGCAGCCGCTTCACGCCGGCGATTCGGTTCTGGAGCACCTGCTGGGCGAGGAGCAGACCGTTTTGCCGCATCGCGGCATCTTTCTGGACGTTTCGTATCGCATGCAGCCCAAGATCTGCGCCTTCATCTCCGAGACGATGTACGAGCAACGGCTGCGCGCCGCAGACTCGACGCGGGAGCATCGCGTTATCGTAGGAACGCGAGAGCTTGCAGGCCCGTACTACGTCGAGGTCGAGCATGCCGGCAACAGCTCGCACTCGGAGGAAGAGGCCGACGCGATCGTCGCGCAGGTCGCACGCTTGCGCGAGCGAGGCATGCTCGTCGACTCAAAGCCGCCACAGCGGGCCGGCGTCGCGCGCCCCCTGACCGAGCGCGATATCATCGTCGTCACGCCGTACAACGCGCAGCGGCGCTTAATCCAGCACAACCTTCATTGCGCCGGCTTCGATATTGAAGCGAGCACCGGCATCGAGGTGGGAACGGTCGACAAGTTTCAAGGCCAAGAGGCCGCCGTCGTCTTTTATTCGATGGCGACGTCGAGCGGCGCGGACGTCCCGCGCAACATGGAGTTTCTCTTCGAGCGCAATCGCTTTAACGTCGCGATTTCTCGGGCGCGCGCCGTCAGCGTGCTGGTTTGCAGTCCGCGACTGCTCGACATCTCGTGCCGGACGCCCGAAGAGATGGCGCTCGCAAATCTGCTCTGCGCGTTCGTCGAGCGCGCGAGGCTCTTAGGGACCTCAAATGGCGAAGGCGACGAGCGTTCCGCGGCTGGTCCGGTTGAGTTCGAGGCGCCGCGTGGTCGCGCGTAGGATCGCCAAGCCGCGGCCGCGCTCGGGCGACGGCCGTTCTTCGCGCCACGTGCCGAGGTCTTGCACTTCTCCGAAAATCTTGCCCTCGCCGGGGGAAAGGCGAAGGACGAAATCGCCGGTCGCGCCACGGTAGGCGTGCTCGACGGCGTTGGCAACCGCTTCGCCGACGGCCAAGACGAGATCGAAGGTACGCTCCGGGCCTAGTTTTGCGACGCGCGCGTACCGCGAAACGAAGCGTCGCGCGATCGTCGCCGACAACGGCGTAGCCGGCAGCTTGAGTTCGACGGCGCCGGGCCGCGCCGGAAGAACCGTCGCCGACAGCACGGCGATGTCGTCGAGTTGGCGGTTATTGAGCACGTAGCGCAGGAGCTTGCCGGCACCGTCCGAGCTGGTGTCGTGGACGCGTTCGCTCAGCGCCTCGAGAAGCCGGCCGGATTCGCGTTCGATGTTTCGGTCGAACTCGATCAAGCCGTCGGTGTAGAGCAGCAACGTCGCGTACGGCTCCAACTTGACTTCGTGCGCCGGGAATGGGGGGTCGAACTCGACGCCCATGGGAATGCCGCCGCCCTCAATATACCGCGCGACGCCGTTGAGCGGAGCCACTGCCGGCGGCGGATGGCCCGCGCAGGAGTACCGGAACGTCGAGCGCTCGATGTCGAGGATCCCGTGGATTGCCGTGATGAACGGATGCTCTTCATTGAGCATCAGCGCGGTATTCGCGCGGCGTAGCGTTTGTGCGGGCGACATGCCTTCCAACGCGGTGAGGCGCAGCGCTTGACGCGCGGCATTCATTGCGACCGACGCTTCGAGTCCGTGCCCGCCGACGTCGCCGATGGAGAGCGCCATCTGAGTCTCGGAGATCGCAAACGCGTCGTACCAGTCGCCTCCGACGCGTGACTCACGTTCGGCGGGGCGATAGGCGAAACTCAAATCGATGCGCGGATGCGACGGCAAGCGACCGGGGAGCAGCGCTCGCTGCAGGGTTGAGGCGACGCGCTGTTCGTGCTCGTAGAGGCGTGAGTTGTCGATGGCGAGCGCTGCCCGGTGTGCCAGCTCCTCGGCGATTTCCACCGTGAGTTCGGAGCGGCGCGATGCGGGATCGACATTGACCAGGTGCAGCGTGCCTCGCGTGCGGCCCCGCGCGACCATCGGCACGATCAGCGCGGTGCCCAAGCCGGCGGCCTCGTAGATTGCTCGATCCGCCGGATCGGGAACGTTCGCGCGCACGGCGCGCAGCGTCGCGTCATGATCGAGCGCGCGGCTCCGCCCTTGGCGCAGCACCTGCGGCGAGCCGAGGGACGCGTTCCGAGCGACGACGCTGCGCCCGACTACGTTCTCCAGGAGCTTGTTCAACTCGGGGTCGCTATGACGAACTGCCTCCACGACCAGCTCGTCCTCGGGGGAGAGCGATTGAACCTGACACCAATCCGCAAACTCGGGTACGCAGAGCTCGGTAATTTTTTGCAGCACCTCTCGCCCATCGAGGGTCGAGGCGAGAATCTCGCTGACGTGCGAGAGAAATCGTTCGCGTTCTTCCAGGTGCTTCCGGTCGTTGATATCCGTCGCGGTTGCGAAGAGGCGCACGACGGAACCGTCTTGCGCGCGCACGGCAACCGCGCGCTCGAGAAACCAAAAGTACTCTCCGGTTCGCGAGCAGACGCGCGTCTCGATCGAAAAGTCGCGGCCGTCTCGAGCCGCGGCCAGCCATCCGGCTTCGACAGCCTCCCGATCGTCGGGATGAAACGCCTGCAGCCAGCCGTCATTCTCAAACGTCTGCGCTTCATTGAAACCGGTGAACTCGAACCAGCGGCGATTGAAGTAGTCGATCTTACCGTTGGGACCGGCCGTGCAGATGATTTGTGGAACGGCGTCGGCAAGCATGCGCAACATTCGCTCCTGGTCCATAGCGTAGGCCGGCGCTCGCACGGACATCACCACCAAAGACCATCGCGCATTTAAGAAGGAACCCCCGCGTGGGCTTTCCCAAGGCCGGCTGACTCTAAACCTGGTACGGAATCAACCCGATTCCATGACGACCAAGGCCTCGCGGCGAGCGAATCGCTGCCAGGATTCAGCGGCGTAGCGGGCGCGAAATCGGCGCCGGCATGCGATGAGGACGTGCGCGCTGACGAGGGCGTCGCTGAGGGCACGATGGGCTTCAAACTCTTCGCCGGCGGCCCGGTCGATGTCGAGGAATCGTCGCAGCGTCTGATTCTTGTGGTTGGGTGCTTCGGGAAACAGCGCTCGTGCAAGCAGCATCGTGCAGAGCCCCTCCTGGCGAACTGATGGTCCCACGAAGGCCAGATCGAATCGCGCGCAGTGGGCGGCGACGACGCGGCCCGCGCAGCGGCGCCGCAAAGCCCGCAGCGCTCGTCCGAGACGCGGCGCGCCGCTGACCATTGAGTCGGAGATGCCGTGGACCGCGGTCGCGTATGCCGGGATGGCAATTCCGGGGTCGACGAGCGTGGCCCAACGACCAACGACCCGCTCGCCATCGATCAACGCGCATGCTACCTCAACGACCCGATCGCGTGCCGCGCTAAAACCGGTCGTCTCAACGTCGATGACCGCGTACCGTTCCTGTTGCATGCCGCCATCGTGCCTGGTCTGAGTGCCAGCAGTATGGCAGCTTGTTCGGGAGCCACTCGGGAACCCGGGTCAGCCACGGCGCCCCCGCTCCATCCAACAGTCCGCATGCGCCATCGGGGTGAAGCCAAAGCGTTCGTACAGCCGATGTGCGTCCGACGTAGCCAGAATCCAACGCCCGACGTGGCTGAGGTTCGGATCTGCGAGCACGACCTCCATCATCCACTTCCCCAGTCCCTTGCCGCGATGTTCTTCTTGGACGATCACGTCGCAGAGCCACGCAAACGTAGAATAGTCGGTAACGACGCGGGTCAAGCCGATCTGCCGTCCGCTGTGCTCGTCGTACAATCCGAAACAAAGCGAGTTCTTCACTCCGAGCTCGATCGAGACGCGAGAACGTTCCGAGGCCCAATAAGTGCTTCGCAAGAGCCGCTCGATCGCGTCGAGGTCCAGGCGCGCTGGGTCGGTGCTGATGAAGAACCCGTCGCGGTGCGTCATCAACTATGGGAGCAGGGTGAAGGGATTGGCAGCGCCAGCGGCCAGGATGTACCACGCCGTTGCACCCACGTGTAGCGACGCGAAATATTTATCCCCGTCGCAATCGCTCAGGCCGTTCTTCGACGCGGCGATGATGCCGAGGCCGTCGCCGTTTGGCCCGTTCGTCTGCGCGTACTCGATGTCGTCGAGATAGGTTTGCGCCACAGAACGGTCGCCGGATTCGTTGCGCAGCTCGAGCGCGGCGGCGAGGTGCGCCGTACCCTCGAACCACACGCCGGAGCGATCGCCGCTGCAGAAACTCACGCCGCTGAAGCCGCCTTTGCTCACCGCTAAGTTCGTAACGTCCCAGCTGGGCGCCGCGGCCCACTCCGGATTTTGGAACGCGAGGTAGCTCCACGAGTTGACGTCTTCGGGCTTGAAGGACTTGTTCGGCGTGACACCGTCATTGCCGGTCCCAACATAGAAGCGCCCGTCGCGCGAGTCCCACATCGAGGCCACGAAGCCTTGCGCCCACGCGGCGTTCGTCGTCCATTGAGACTCACCGGACTCCGCGGCTAGCATGGTAAAGAACGCGTAGATATCGACGTTGTGCTCCGTGGACTTCCACTCGATCTTCTTACCCGTCGCGGTATAACCGCCGGTGTAACCGCCCTGGCCGCGCGTGTCGTAAGTGTTCTTTTGCAGCCAGTTCGCGATCCCGAGCGCGCCATTGAGAAATGAGGCATTCGACGTCTTTGCATAGAGCTGAACGAGAGCCTGCCCAACCCACGCCATGTTGCCGGCGTCGCTGGTGTTGTCGTCAACCTTGATGTCGCCGGGATTGCGTAGCGGCTTCGGGCCGTACGCCGCGCGCAACCGGCCGTCTTTGGCCTTATCGTTGGTTTGAAGGTAGAGAAATGCAGTGCCGACGACTTCGGACCGCGCGATGTCGTCGGACGATCCTTCCGCCAACAGCGCGTCGACGAGGAGCGCATCGTCGTAGGTAACGGCGTCCTTGAAACTACGGAGCGGGCCGCCGTCAAAGCTCTGTACGAGCCGCGTCGTCGAGCCCTTGGCATACCTGTCCATCATGAGACGAAGGAACTCGTAGGCATTCGGTACGCTTCCCGACGGTGACCCGGCGCGCTGCGCAGCCGGTTCGAACTGCGAGAACGAGGCCCCGTTTGGCGAGCCTCCCGAGCACGCCACCATGGCCATCAGTGAGCCGGCGGCGAGCGCTGCCGCGGCGCTGGTGCCTTTCCAGGCTGCGGACTTCACGCTTTCTTCATGCCTTCGGTCTATCATACGTTCAGACGGTCCGAGGATGCCGCGCTAATCGTGAGGTTGCACGTGTCTGGGGGAAACCGAGCGCCGCGGCACCTCGACCGTTTATTCGCCGGGTGGGTGGAACGTGACCGGTCTCTTGGCCGCCTCGTCAACCTCTTCGGGCGGTATGAGGACCGTCGACCTCGTGCGTATCGAGCCCGAAGCGCTCACCGCCAAACCAATGGCCGAAGCAGCGATTTGATCCGGCAGATCGATAATGAGGATCGCATCCTCGTCACCAAACGTGAAATAAAAAGCCTCGAGCTTTCCGCCTAACGGAGCCAGGAGCTCTTCCACGGCTCGGCGGCGCGCCGTACCGCCGCTTTTCAACAGGCCTCTCGCGCCTTCTGCCGTGTATGAGGCGTGAATCAGATACTTAGGCATTGCGTCCTCCGTTCTAGTCGATATAGACGACTTCCGTCATCATTCCGTCGTTCATGTGGA
>JABCZE010000041.1 GCA_013289785.1 Vulcanimicrobiota bacterium
CGAAGGTACCGGTGTCGACGAAGGCACCGGTGTCGACGAAGGCACCGGCGTCGGCGAAGGCAGCGGTGTCGGCCGCACCTTCGGAATGGGGGCCGCCGTGGGTAACGGCGTCGCCAGTGGAGATAACGGAAAAGTCGCATCGGGTACTTCGGTGCCCTGTGGCAAGGGGCGCGGCGTAGTGATTGCGATCGAGCCATTGGGTTGGCCGGAGATCGTCGCTTCGGTTCGCGCCGGAACTTCCGAGCCCGGCTGCAGCACGAAGTTTTTCCCGTGACGCAGGATCTGCCACAACGTGTAATACGGAACGAAGATGCCGCCTACGGTATCTTCGGCCTCAACCGTACTTTCGTGTCCCGACGTAATGCGCGGCTCGAGCCGCGCCGCGGGAGCGCGCAGCGGCAAAACGCGGCCGTCGGGTAGCGTGAGCGGTTCGAAGAAAATATCCACGAAGCCGTACTTGTCCTCGATATCCGATCCCGAGACGTCGACGATGCGAATTTGACCGGGTGCGCCTGCCGGCGCGACGGTGCGGCCGTTGACCACGATGGGGCTCTTGAGATGTGCCCGGACAACTTCACCGGCCTTGGATGACTTCGACGAAATTGGGTCGTCTAACACGAAAAGCAGCGTCGAGTCAAACGGCAAGACGTTTACCGGGGGAGCCGTCGGACTCGGCGACGGTCTCGGAATAGGCCTTAGAGGCATTGGATAAGCCTCTACGCTTCCGGCACCGATCGCGACGGCTGCAAATATGAGCAGGCCTAGGCGTATCCCAAGCCGGGATAACTTAGCTCGCGCGCTTCTGAGCTTTTGCTGCGCGCTTGCCTTCTTCGATGAGCTGCTTGACCTTTTGCCCACCTTTTTGTCCGATACGTTCGTAGAAGTTGGGTCCATAACGGTCTCGCGTGGCTTCGCCGCCCTTCTTTCCACCCTTCTTACCGATCTGCTCGTAGAATTCGTGGCCGTGGGCTAGCTTCGTCGCTAGGCCGCCTTTGCGCCCGATTTGCTCGTAGAACGAGGCGCCGTACTTATTCTTGACGGTCTCGCCGCCTTTTTGCCCGGCCTCGCGGACGGACATGCCGCCGGAGCGGACTTTGGGTTCCTTGTTTTCTGCCATGGTTGTTACTGTTCACCTATCCGTCTGCCGCCAAGCAAGGGCGGCAAACTCTTTCTAACTACTACAACGTCATTTTGAGGAGAAAAGTTTGGCGCCTAGGTTGGGGCTCGATGAGAGCGTGCAATACGAGCGTGCTCAAGCAGGAAGCCCCTGCTCGGTTAAGAGCCTCCTAAAAGAGCCTTTTCGTGTCGACTAGGATCGTTACCGGCCCGTCGTTGACCAGTTCGACGGCCATCTGGGCTCCGAACTCGCCGTAGGCCACCGGAACTCCCAGCAATGCCACGGCTACGCCTACCGACTCGTAGAGAGGGCGCGCGACCGCCGGCGGCGCCGCGGCAATGAATGAAGGGCGCCGGCCCCGCCGGACGTCGCCGTGCAGGGTGAACTGAGAGACCAATAGGAGGGCTCCGCCGATCTCTCGCAGGGAGCGGTTCATCAATCCGTCGTCGTCGGGAAATATGCGTAGCTCGGCGATCTTTTCGGCCATCGATCGAGCGTCGCGCTCGTCGTCGTCGCTGCCGACGCTGACTAACACCAAGAGACCGGCGCCAATTTCCCCGACGATGCGATCCTCTAAGCGAACGCAGGCGTGGCTGACTCGTTGAACGACCGCGCGCAACTAGGGCCTACCGCGAGAAGATGGAGGAGATCGCGAAGAGCGCGTTTTCTCGCCGTTCCAAAACGCGCCGGTAGAAATATCCGGCCCAGTGCGTTCCGAATGGAACGTAAATGCGCAGCCGGTATCCTTCGGCGACTATTTGGCGCTGCACGCGCGGACGACAGCCGTAAAGCATTTGGAACTCGAAGCGGTCGCGCGGAATGCTTTCCGCAGCGGCGAACTCCTTGACGGCGGCGATCAGCCGGTGATCGTGCGTCGCGATGCCCGGGTAGTTGCCATGCAACAAGAGCTTCCGCGCCTGCTCCAGGTATTGCTCGCGGATCTTCGGCATCGGTTTGTAGGCGATCTCCGGGTTCTCGTTGTAGGCGCCTTTGACGAGCCGGACTCGAGCGTGAAGCGCGATCGCGTTTTCGACGTCGGCGGGCGTGCGCTTCAAATAAGACTGCAGCACGGGCCCGACGTTAGCGTGGGTTGCGAAGGCTTGCGCAAAGACGCGCAGCGTGGCCTCGACGACCGAAGAACCTTCCATATCGATACGCACGAATGGGTCGCGGTTGCGCGCGGCTCGATCGAGAATTGTAACGAGGTTGTCCAAGGCGAACTTTTCGTCGATGTGCAGACCCATCGCCGTGAGCTTGACGGACACGTTCGAATCGACCCCGCTCTGTGCGATCGCGTCGAGTATCTCTTCGTACGCCTCGCGCGTGCGGAGCGCCGCTTCGGTGACGTGGACGTCCTCGCCCAGAAAGTCGAGCGTCGCCGACATCCCTTGGCCGTTGAGTTCGCGGACGGCTGCGATTGCATCGCCGATATTGTCGCCCGCGACGAATCGCCGAGCCAGAAAATAGAAGTTCCGCTGGACCGTTTCTCTCATTACTCGCCTAGCTTCAAATCCGGCAGACCGGCGGCCTTGCAGGTGGGCTCCTGCGCCGGCGGGGCGACGGAGGCGGCGGCTCGTCGTCTTCAGCTGGTAACGCCTCGACGCAGAAGCCATGCGCCGGCGAGCACCACGGCGGCCAGAACGATGAAACCATAGCAGAGCGCCAGCGCTTCGCGAACGCCCGAGGCGGAAAGCGCGACGTACAGCGCGACCGGCAGCGATGTGGGATGAAACGCGACGATGCTCGTCGCGCCGTATTCGCCGATCGCGCGAAGCCATGCGAACGCAATTCCGGCGCCGATACTGCCCGACGCCGCGGGCAACGCGATGCGGGAGAAGATGCGCCATTCGCTCGAGCCCAGCGTACGAGCGGCATCGGCGTACATCGGATCGAGGGCGCTAAATGCGGCGGTTGCGGCAATCGCGACGAACGAGCCGGAGACAAAGAACTCGGCGACCCCAACGCCCAGCAGCGAATCCGGCACCGCCAATCCGTGCGCTGCCAGCCAGGCGCCGGCCGGCGAGTTCGTCCCCAACGCGTAGATCAGCATCAGACCCGAGGCGACCGGCGGAAAGGCCAGCGGTAGAGCGAGCAAAAAGAGCGCGGCCGCGCGCAGACTCGGAGCCTTTTGCGCGAGATAATATCCCGTCGGTATCCCCAAGAGCGTCGCGACCAGCGTTGCTCCTGCCGAGGCGATCAGCGAAACCCGCAGCGCGTCGCCTCCAACCTTAGCGAAGATGGCAAAGGCTTGGGTGGGGGGCATCGCCACGACGACGGCGAGCACCGGCGCAGCGAGCGCAACCAGCAGCAGGAGCGCCGCGAGCAGAAAGATCGGTTCCCCCGTACGTCGCCTCATGCAGGAACCTTCACCGGCGTACCGCGCAAAGCGTGCCAATGAGCGCAGCACTGCTCAAGGTCTTCATCATTGCGCTCGCGCTGGCGCTCGACGTCTTTGCCGTCGGAGTCGGCGCCGGCGTTCGTGGGGTCTCCTCGCGGCAAAAGGTTCGCATCGGCATCGCCTTTGCTTGTGCCGAAGTCCTGATGAATATCCTTGGAGCCTGCCTCGGTTTGCTGGCAGGCCGGCTCGTCGGCGACGTTGCGGGTTACTTCGGGTTTGCCGCGCTCGTGGGCCTGGGCGCGTACATGATGAAAGAGAGCCGCACCGATCTGCGGGGCGAACCGGTCGATCTTTCGCGTGGGCCTGGGTTGATCGTCGCTTCGTTGGCGATCAGCCTCGACTCGCTCGGCATCGGGTTTTCGATCCTGTACGTCGGCGTGCCGATGCCGATCTCGCTGATCGTTATCGCCGTAGTGTCGGTCGCCGCAACAACCCTCGGCCTCACGATAGGATCTCGGCTGGGACGCTTTGCCGAACGCAATGCTGCGTTCGTCGGCGGGCTCTTGCTTTTGCTCACCGGCATCACCTTCGCAGTGCTCAAGGCGCTGCGCGTCGGGTAGCTGAAATCGAACGCGTGCGAGTCGGGCTGAGGCTCCTGGAGCTTGCGCGCGCGCGCCGCGCGCGGGCGATCTTCGTGGTCGGCACCGGAAAGAACGTGGGCAAGACTACCGCGCTCTTGGCGATCTACGAAGCGGCGTGCAGATCGGGACTGCGCGTCGGCGTGGCGTCGATCGGCCCAAAGCCTCGTCTGTGGCTGGACCCGAACACCGTTTTTGTCACCGCGCGCTCGCTGCTGCCGCCCTCGCCCGCCGTCGAAGTTCTCGAAATCTCACAGCTCGCGAGCTCTTCGGGACCGCTGCTGTATGCTCGAACGGCTTACGGCGGCCATTACGATTTGGCGGGTCCTTCGAGCGCCTCGGGGCTGCGTGCGGCCGTCGAAGCGATCGCAGCGCGCAGCGACATCGTTTTGATCGACGGTGCGATCGATCGGATCGCGACGCTGGCGAGCACCGATGGCGCGATCGTCGTCTCGTGTGGCGCGGCGGCAGCAAAGACTGAGTCGGAAGCGGTCTGCGACGTCGCAACGCTGACCGCGCGCCTGCGGGTCCCGGCGTTCGATCCGAAAGACGGCGTTCTCGAGCTGGAAGGCGCCCTCACCGCAACGATGGCCGCGGATTTCATCGCCGCGGGCGAAGGCCGGCAGATCGTCGTTGGGGATTCGACGCAGATCGTCATGAGTGGAAGATCGCTTGCCGAAGCGCTGATGCGGCTGCGCATTCGTTGCCGCCGTGCGCTGGACGTTATCGCGACGACGGTTTGCGCCGTCGCGCCGGAACGCAGCTTCGATCCGGAGTCTTTTCTTGCCGCCGTGGCGGGCGGGACGAGGTTGCCGTCGTTTGACGTCTTCGCGGGCAGAGAGGTCGCGTGAAGGCGCTCGATTTGCTCGACGCGGCAAGCGCGGAACTGCTGGACTTCGACTGGCTCGTCGAGGCCGTCGCGCCGGTCTCCCCGTATGGGTCGCGCGTCTTCTCCGAACTCGTGCCGTTTCGTCCCGGCGACGAGGCGGCAGCAGAATCGCGCGCGCGACGAATTGCGGAGGCGGCGGAGCAGCTTCATCCGGATCGGGTATCGGCGGCGCGTTCTCTCCTCGAGCAGCTGCCCGACATCGCGGGCGTCATCGCTCGTGCCTCAATGGCAGAGATGCTCGACGATCCCAGCTTTTTAGAAGTGAGCCGATTTTGCGAGATGGTCGAGCGCGTCGACGCGTTGCTGCCGGCGACCACGCTATGGCAACCAACCTCCGGCGAAGCGATGCATGCGGTCATCACGGCGCTCGCGCCGGGCCACAACGAGCCGGAGGGGTTTTATCTTTCCGATGCCTTCGACGCCGAGTTGGCGGCGGCGCGCGCCGCGCACGCGCAAGCGCAGGCCGAAGTCGATGCGGCGCACGGTAGGGAGCAGGAACGCGTCGCGCGCGAGCTAGGGCGTGAAGAGATCGCCGGCGACGAGTTTATCGTGATGCGAACGGAGCTGACCGGCACGTTGCCGGAAGGCGTTCGCGTCGTGCGGGAGTCGGCAACCTATCTTCTCTGCGCGTTGGATTACGGGGAAGGCTCGCGCAGCGCGCTCGAGCGCCGCGAGTCGGCTTTCGGCAGGGTGGGCGCCCTGGAAGAGCGGGTTCGGTCGCATCTCTCCGCCATCGTTCGCGCGCACGCCCCCGAGCTTGGCGTTGTGGCCGGCGCGGTGGGCGAACTGGACGTGAGCGTCGCTGCCGTGCGTTTTTCGCAATCGCATCGCTGCACCGCTCCGGTCGTGACGCGCGAGCCGGCGCTCGCCTTCGAGCGGGCGCGCTTCCTTCCACTGGAAGCCCAACTGACGGTCGCGGGCCGCCGGTACGTGCCGATCGATCTCGATTTGCGCGGCGCGACCGTTCTCACCGGACCAAACATGGGCGGAAAGAGCCTCGCCTTGCAGACTTGCGGCTTTCTCGCGCTCTGCGCCGCGTTTGGTTTGCCGGTGCCCGCCGCCAACGCGCGGGTCGGGTTGTTCGATCAAATCGCATGGTTGGGAACGGGACTCCGCGAGCGCTCCGGGGGCCTACTCTCCTCGTTTGCTCGGGAGGTGACGTCGCTCAAAGAGATTCTCGAGCGATTCGCCCCGCGGCTCCTAATCTTCGTCGACGAGTTCGCGCGCACGACCACGCCCCACGAAGGGAAGGCGCTCGTCGTGGCGTTGACCGAGCGTTTGGCGCAAAGGAATGCTTACGCCTTGATAGCGACGCACTTGCAAGGCGTCGCTGCCGCAGCCGGAGTCACGCACTTTGCGGTTCGCGGGCTCAAAGGAATCGGCACGCCTCCGGCCGCGCGCGACCTAAAGGACGCGCTCGATGCGTTGGCGGCCTCGATGGATTACACGATCGCCGAGGTCGGCGGCGATGACGCTCCGCAGGCCGACGCCATCGCGCTTACCCAGCTGCTCGGTCTCGATTCGGAGTTCGTGGAGGCCGCCTACCGCGCGCTGTCACAGTGAGCGCCATGGACCCTCTGATCATCACCTGTGCACCCGTCGGCGCTGAGGTTCGGCCCGACCAGACGCCGCATTTGCCGTACACGCCGCAACTGCTCGGAGAGACCGCCCGAGCGGTACGCGAGGCGGGCGCCTCGATACTGCACGTGCATTGCCGCAACGACGACGGCAGCAACACGCACAGCGTGGAACGCTTCGGTCAAGCGTATGAGGCGATTCGCCGGGAGAGCGATCTCATCGTGCAGTTCTCTACCGGCGGCGCCATCGGGATGACGCCGCAGGAGCGCGCGAGCGTACTCGAACTGCGCCCGGAGATGGCGACGCTGACCTGTGGAAGCGTGAACTTCGGCGACGACATTTTTAAGAACAGCTTTCCAATCATGCGCGATCTCTTAAGGAAGATGAATCAGTTCGGAGTGCGCCCCGAGCTGGAAATTTTCGATAAGGGTCACCTCGCCAATGCGCGCCGACTCGCCAAAGAACGCCTACTCGAGTTTCCGCAGCACGTGGATTTCGTGCTTGGGGTGCCGGGCGGTTTGGAGGCGACGGTCCAGAATCTCTGCGACCTCGTCGACGATCTGCCTGAGGGCTGCACGTGGTCGGTCGCGGGCATCGGTAAACGCCAGCTGCCCATGGCGATGGCGGCCATCGCCATGGGCGGTCACGTCCGGGTGGGGCTGGAGGACAATCTCTTTTACAGCCGCGGCCGGCTGGCCCGTAACGAGGAACTTGTGGCGCGCGTCGCTCGGCTTGCCGCCGAGGCCGGGCGCGCCATCGCCACGCCCGACCGCGCTCGGAAGGTTCTCGGTCTGCCGATGCCGCAATAACGCCGCCGATTGTTCACCTATGTCGTGCGGCGGACGCTGCAGTCGATTCCGCTGCTGTTGGCCATCTCGATCATCCTTTACGGCATCCTGTACAACATGCCGGGTGGACCCCTGGCGCCTTACCTGCAGAACCCGCACATCACGGCGGCGGACATCACGCGCCTCAAACACAATCTGGGCCTCGACCAGCCGGTCCCAATCCAATACCTCAAGTGGCTGGGGCACATTTTGACCGGCGACATGGGGTACTCGACGAGCAACTCGGAGCCCGTTTTTCAAGCGCTAATCGAGCGCTTCCCGGCGACGCTCGAGTTGATGGGGGCCTCGCTCTTCATCGCTATCGCGATCGGCATCAGCGCCGGCATCATCTCCGCCGTCTATCGCTACTCCGCCCTCGATTACGCGATCACGACCTTCGCGTTTTTCGGACAGTCGATGCCGGTCTTTTGGTTTGCCCTCATGATGCAGCTCGCGTTTGCGGTTCACGGCATTCCGCTTCCGGGCGGCTACCAGATCCAGCTTCCGTCGGCCGGTATCTCGGGCAGCGACAACTTCGACTTTGGTGACCGCATCGAACACTTAATTCTGCCTGCCATCGTACTCTCGTTGCTGCAGATCGCGCTCTTTAGCCGCTTCATGCGGTCGTCGCTCTTGGAGGTCCTGGGCACCGACTACATGCGCACGGCTGCCGCCAAGGGGCTTTCGTTCAGAACGATTCTGTACAAGCACGGCTTGAAGAACGCGCTGATACCGGTCGTCACGGTCATAGCGCTCTCGCTGCCTAGTCTGCTTGCGGGCGCGATCGTTACCGAGAACATCTTCGCGTGGCCGGGGATGGGCCGGCTCTTCATCAACGCGCTCACGCAGAGCGACCTCGCCTTACTGATGGGGTATTTGTTGCTCGTGGCATTTCTCGTCGTTTTCTCAAACCTTCTTGCCGACGTCGTGTACGCGTGGCTCGATCCGCGCGTGAAGTACGATTGATGACAGCCGCGGCGATCGTCGAACAAGAGCTTCCCTACTCCAAAGTAACCTTTTGGACGCGCTTCCGCCGGCACAAGCTTGCGATCGCCGGCGTCGTGGTGCTGACGCTGATGGTGCTTGCCGCCGTCTTTGCCAAGCAGCTCTCTCCCTTCAACCCCGACTTCATCGATAACGGCACGACGGCGGTGCCGCATTGGAACGGCACGCCGCTGCCGCCGTGCTTTCAAGACAAATCGCTCTGCTGGGGGCATCCACTGGGAACCGACGAGGTCGGACGCGACTTGCTGTCGAGGCTGCTGTTCGGCGCGCGCATTTCGCTGACCGTCGGTCTGTTTGCCGTGATCATGGAAGTGCTCATCGGCACGACGCTGGGCGCGATTGCCGGGTATTATGGCGGTTGGATCGACTATGCGCTGATGCGCCTCACCGACGTCTTCCTTTCGATTCCGTTGCTGCCGTTGTTGCTCGTGCTGACGGCGATCATCGCCGCGACGTCGTCCCATGCGGCGTTGAGCTTTGGCGTGATCGTGATCATCATCGGGGCGCTCTCGTGGCCCAACGTCGCTCGCTTGGTGCGGGCCTCGTTTTTGAGCTTGCGCGAGCGCGAGTTCGCCGAGGCCGCGCGAGCGGTCGGCAATAACGACGGCCGCATCATCTTTCGCCACCTGCTCCCTAACGCGGTCGCGCCGATCATCGTTCAGGCGACCCTCGACGTCGCCGGCGTCATCGTTCTCGAGTCGACGCTCTCCTTTTTGGGGCTGGGTATCCAGCCCCCAACGTCGTCCTGGGGCAGTATGCTCTCCAACGCT
>JABCZE010000042.1 GCA_013289785.1 Vulcanimicrobiota bacterium
GTCAACATCAGCGTTAACGCCAGCGTTGCCTCCGCCGGTGGCATTCAGTGGGACGGCAAGTACGTAGCCGTCGACGATAATACGAATAACATCGTCTACGAGTTGAGCGTCGCGGGTTCGGCTGCAACGGTCGAGGGCACGACCGACCTGAAGGGAGATTGGGGTTACGAGCAGATCTACAAGTTCGCCGTTCCTCATTCCAAGGAAAGTCAAGCAACAGTCCTGATCGGCGGAAACCAGGATGCAGGCGTCCTCGGATTCTGGAACTATCCGGCAGGTGGGTCGCCAACCAGCACTATCGGTGGTTTGGATGCGCCGGTGGCCGCCGTGATCAGCAAGGGAAAAGGCAGCTTCAGCGACCGGTGATGTCAGTGAGTCGCAAAAACCGTCGCGGGAATCGGTTGATTCAACCGGTAATCGCCGTAAACGATCCGCGCGTTACCGCTGTAGCTCGGAAACTTTGCAACTACGGTTGCGCTGCGCGGCAGATGATATTGCGTGACGCCGTGGTGGCGCTCGAAGGTTACCGTTAGCGTCGCCCCGTTGGTATACGAGAAGATAATCGACTCGATACCGTAGGTCGTGGCGCTGATCCACATCGTCATGGTTTTGACACGGCTCTCGCGCCGTGGCGTACCGGTTAAGACGTAGGCGGTGTGGCGGCCATGAGGTTGCGAGACTGGCTGCGCGATCGCGTAATCACGCAACCAAGTTTGAGGCGTCCCGAGTGTCGACAGCGTGTTGCCAAATCCGCGCGCGTAGCTCGGGGGATTGTCGAGGTGGAGCGCCTGTTCGTCCGGAGCCTGGTAATATTGGGTTCCGCTCATCTTGAACGGCACCGAGAGGATCGCCACTCGGACGCTGCCGCTAATCGTGACGGGAACCTGATAGGAACTGAGGCCCTGCGAGCGGCTTTCGCTGCGCTGCAAAATGGCCGCGGCATCGAGCGTAGGCGGGGGGGAAGCCGTTGCCGCCGGACCGACGGCGCCCAGAACGAGCGCGAGGCTCGGTAATAGGAGAACTAGCATTGACCCCGCTTCTACCGGCGCTAGTTCGCCCCTGCCCTCTATCCGCGGGCTCCTGTTTGTGCCATGCGCGCAGCGTAACGGTGCCCTACTGGCGCTCCGAACGAAGGACGATCACGGGTGTGGTGCTCGTGCGAATGATTGTTTCGGCAACACTCCCTTGCACGAGGCGTTCCAGACCGTCGCGTGCGTGACTAGCCATGATAATGACATCGCATTGTTCGGCGTGGACTTTTTGAAGAATATGCGCCGAGACGTTGCCGACGCGTGGAATGAGAGCACTTTCAGACGCGAGGCCCGCTTCGCGCGCTCGCCGGTTCGCCGATTCCAGAAATGCCTCATCGTCACGACCGGCCTCGTCGTGGACGGTGCAAAACACGAGCTCGGCGTCGAATGCGCGTCCAAAATCGATCGCATAGCCGATCGTCGTAGCTGAAAGATCGTCGTCGACAACGGGGACGAGGACGCGGCGATAGACCTTCCCTAAAGGAGGGCGCCGTATCACGCAAAGTGGCGTCGTTGTGCGGCGAAGCACTTCTTCAGCAAGGCTACGGAAAAGCGCCCGCATAATGCCGCTTCGCCCATGCGTTCCTATGACGATCAAGCCCGGGTCTTGCGATCCCGCAAGCCTAATAATGCCGTCAGTAGGATTGTCAAAGAACACTTCTGAGGAAGCTTCAACACTCTGTTGTTGCGCCCGCTGCTTAGCGGCCGCGACGAGCTCGTTTGCGATCTGCTCTGCACACTCCCGGAGCGAGGCGAAGCTACAGTCGTCCTTGAGGAGTGAGGGGTCCAGGGCGATCGCGAAGGTCACCGGCACGCTATCGAGGCTAGCGATTGCAAGGCTCATCTCGACGGCATATTGCGATGCGGCGGAATCATCGACGGCGACGAGAATTTTCCTAAAAAACATGGCGTTACCGGCTCGTCGGTTTCGTCCCGAGGTCGGCGAGGAAGACGATCGGTATGACGAGCAGAACGATTCCGCCGAAGACCATCATCGCGTCTTGAAATGCGAGCGACTGAGCTTGACCGCCGACAAGCGATGCAAGCGCGCGCAGGTCACCACCCTGCTGAAGGAACTCTCCGATCGCCGGGCGCGCAGGCGTGACCGCTGCGGCGAGCGCCGTCACATGCAAGGCGTCGCGATGATCGATTAGCGTTTGGAACAATGCGGTTCCAATGTTGAGCCCCAGAGGCGCACTGACCTTATAGATGGAGACCCCCATGGGCAGCTCCGCAAGACCGAGCGTTCCCAGCACGAGCGCCGGTACGGGCTGGCTCAGCATTGAGAAGAAGAGTCCGAAGACAAGGGAGACTACGATGAAGCTTCCCGTCTCGGCGGTCGTCGTCATCGACAGCGCATAGGCAAAGAACGTGACGGCGCTTACGATGGCCGCAACGCAAATCACGGTGCGCACGCCGAGAATGCGCTGCTTTACGAGGGCAAAGGCCACGATGATTCCGACGATATACGTGGCGAGCCGGAGCAGGACTATTGCGCCGGCGACCGTTTCCGTTGCCTGAATCTGCGTCTCCAGGTACTGAACGAACACGAGGATTGAATATCCCACGATCCCCAGGACGATATTGAAGGCTCCGCCGACGGCAAGGTTGCGTTTTTCGCTAATCAAGCGGAAGTTGACGTGCGGAGCGGTTGCTCCAAGCTCCCAAAGAACGAATGCCGGGGCTGCGACGACGAGGACTACAAACGCGATCGTTATCGACGGGTCATCGAACCAATTGCGGCGCTCGCCCTCGTTCGCAAGATACTGCAACGCTCCGAACATCATAATAGATAGTGCGTAACCGACGACGTCGGGCCGGAGCCGTCGCTGTGGGGTACCGCTCGACGGCGCTGCAAGGTAGACGAGGGCCGTCCCTATCAAGGCGGCGATCATCCCAAAAAAGTAGACGTCGGTGCCGCCGTAGTTTTCGCTGATGTATCCGCCGATCAGGTTGCCCATTAGCCCCGAGCCCAGGACGAGCGTCACAAAATATGGTGGAGCGAACGGCAGCAGGGCGAGTGGCAACGACGTGAAGAGCAAGATCGCTGCCGGGACGAAGACGCAGCCGAGCATCATGCCTTGCACGAAGCGCAAGCCGATCTCGAGCGGGAAAGCGTGTGCCAGAAGTAACGCAAGTGATATGAGACTGTAGCCTGCGAGTCCCGTGAGCAGCAACGTCTTTCCACCGATGCGCGCGTATAGCCACGGAGAGAAGAGGATCGTGGAGTAGTAGGGGGCGTTGAAGGCGGTGAGGATCCACGACGCTTCGTCGGGTGTTGCGGCCAAATTGCCTTGGAGATAGGGAATGCCGCTGTTGACGATATTCGTGGCGGTGCCGTCGATCAGCACTGCGAGGCTCGCGGCTGCGCAGATCGCGAAGAGCCGTGGCCCACTCTGAGGGGACTGCTTTATTTCCGCAACCGCGATCAGCTGCTCGCGGAGCTTATACAAGTTTTTCCGTCTCGCTTTGTACAGAGCCCGGCTGCGCTCCACGTTCGAGCGCACCGATCGCACTGGGGCTCACACCCGAACGCTCCCCGAGGTGCTCTTGGGACAGACCGGCAACGACGCGGTGGCCTTTTAGTGGCCGTGCGAAGCTCTCGACCATGGCCAGGATCGCTTCGTCGGAAGCGATGCCTACGCCTAGCCGAGGATCAGCTGCGCAGCCACTCCAAAGCACTTCTCCTGAAGGACTTCGCTTGGGTGGTGAGGGTATCCGACAACGCGTGACTGACAGTTGGGATCACCTGCTCGAAACGGCCATTTTAGCGCCGTCGCCTCACAACGTGCAGCCGTGGGCAATTCGCATCGAGGATTGCTCGACGGCAACCTTGTTCATGGATCTGCAGCGCGCGCTACCTCAGGAGGATGTGACGGGGAGTTTCCTGATCTCGGCGATGGGGTTATTTCTGGAGACGCTGGCGATCGCCGCGGCGCACCAGCACAAAAAACTCAGCTACGTTGTCAGCGAGGACCTGCCGGAGATCCCCAAGCGCATCCGCGTCGCCGACGAACTCCTGCCGATCGCGAAGATGCGACTCGATGACGAATCGAACGTGAAATCGGAGTTTGAGATAGACCTCGTCATTCGGCGGGCGACCGCGCGGATGGCATACGAAGCCACACCGGTTCCGGAGGAATCGTTACGGCGGCTCGCTGAGGTCGCAGCCGCGCGAGGAGCGATCTTCGGGTCGACGGCAGACCGGGCGGAAATCCGCGCGATCGCCGACGTCAACATCGCCACGATATTCCATGACCTCAACGATGCGAACTACCATGGCGAAATCGCTCCGTGGTTCCGATGCGGCGAGAGACAGGAACGGGGGCATCGAGATGGGCTGTCGAGCCGTTGCATGAGCATGAGCTCGCTCGAGCTTTCGATCGCGAAGAACGCGCCCGGGCTGCTGCGTCTACCGGGCTTGAGCGCCGGAGCGGCCGCGCACTATCGGCGCGCGTTTGCGACCCCGTGCATCGGGTGGTTGAGCGGCGACTTTTGGGAGCCGATGGCGGCGCTGAAATCGGGGCACGCGCTGATGCGCTTCTGGCTGTCGGTAACTGCGGAGGGATTGTCGCTGCATCCGCTTGGCAATCTGGTCACCAACCGCTCGGCGGCGAAGCAAATCGAATCCATAACAGGCGCTACGAACGTATGGCTCGTCTTCAAGCTGGGCTATGCCGGCAACGTGCCGAGAAGCCTGCGCCGGCCGCTCGCGGACTTTCTGCGGTGATCGAAAAGGCGGCGCTGCCGCTCACGGCGCTGCTCGACCAGCTCCGTCGCTTCATCAACTGGTGCCCGCCGTTGTATGCGCTGATGAATACCAGACCGGTTCAACCTTTGCTGGCGTATCTCGGGCGCATTAAAGCGCGCGGAGTCTACGAGAAGGCCCGCCGCCACGCGCCGGCGTACCGCACGTTCCTCGCCGAGCAAGGGGTTCGCGTCCGGGTGTTGGAGGACGTTCCAGCCACCGACAAGGCAAACTACGTGAAGGCCTATTCGGTTGAGGAGCGCTGTTACGGCGGCCGCATTCCGCCGTTTGGTTCCGTGATCGACGAATCATCCGGGTCCAGCGGAGTGCCGAACAATTGGGTGCGCGGTCCAGAAGAGCGCGCGCGTGCCGGCCGCGATCTTCAATTGAACTACGGTCTGATGTTCGGCGACGCAAGCTACTTTCTCATCAACTGCTTCGCGCTCGGCCCGTGGGCCACCGGTATGAACGTCTCGATGTCGCTCTCGAACGTCGGCATTCTCAAATCAATCGGGCCCGACCCGGACAAATTGGAAAACACGTTGCGCCTCTTTGGTCCGAAGTACCGCTATCTGATCTTTGGCTATCCGCCGTTCATCAAGCAGTTCGTCGACAACACCGATGTGCCGCTGGCGAGCTACGATTTGCACGCCATCGTCGGAGGCGAGGGAATATCCGAGGCGCTGCGGATGCATTTGATGGAATCTTTTAAGACCGTGCTATCGTCTTATGGCGCTTCCGACCTGGAAATCAATCTCGCCACCGAAACCGATCTGACGATCGCCTTGAGAAAGGCGTGCATGCAAGACCGGAGCTTGTGCCTGCGTCTTTTCCGGCGAGACGCGCCACCGATGATCTTTCAATACAATCCGATCGACCACTATATCGAGTCCACCGATGAAGGCGAACTTCTCTTCACGATTACGCGGCTCGGTACCGCGGCGCCTAAGGTGCGCTACAACCTGCACGACTCCGGTGGGATTATTACATACAACCAACTTCAGGCCGTACTCTCGGAATTTCCCGGACACGCAGGCGTCAGACCGCCGCGAGTGAGCCATTTCCCGATTCTCTACCTCTTCGGACGCAGCGACATGACCGTTCCATTCTACGGAGCGAAGGTCTCACCGGGAGATCTCGAAGCCGTCGTCAACGAACGTTGCGCCGGCACCGTCAACTCGTTTCAGTTCGGTCGCGAGGACGGGCCCGACGGCGAAGCGCGACTGCTCGTGCGGCTGGAGTGTCGTCAGGGCGTATCGGTGCCGGCGGATACCGGCGAACTCCACACTTGCATCTTCGACGGCCTAAGAGCCGTCAATCAGGATTTCAGGGAGGTCACACGGATGTTCCCGCCCGATCGCGTGAGGATCGAAGTTTACGCCTACGAGCAGGGGCCATTTGCCGGTCGCGACATTCGCATCAAGAGCAAGTACATGCTCTAGAAAGTTCAGCGGCGACGACGACGCTGAAAAGACCGGCGGCGCACCTGCGGCTCGACCGTAAGCGTTCGAGCAGATGCCGGCTCCATGAAGTCGTGCGCGCTGCGCTTTAGAGGCGTGCCGAGGGCGCCTTCGATCCGTGCAAACGAGCCCGCCTCGTCGCGTGAGACGAACGTGATCGCGTCGCCGGTTTTTTGAGCGCGCCCCGTGCGCCCGATGCGATGAATGTAATCGGTCGGCTCGGACGGGACGTCGTAGTTTATGACGTGTCCGAGATCGGCAATATCGATGCCTCGCGAGGCGACGTCGGTGGCGACGAGGACCCGGTAGCGCCCGTTCTTAAAGGCCTCGAGAGCGCGCGAGCGCTGCGCCTGCGAACGATCGCCGTGAATGCGCTCCACATCGACGGAATGCCGCGTCAAGGCGCCGGCGACGCGTTCGGCCCGCGACTTGGTCCGCGTAAAAACGATCGCATTGAAGACGCGGCCATCTTTGAGCAGATCCACTAGGAGTTCGGTTTTCTTGTGCTGCTCGACTTCGTATACCCACTGGGTTACGGTTGCTACCGGCGTCGGGGGTGCTAAATTGATGCGCACGGGATCGTGGAGAAACTCGCGTGCCAGCCCAACCACCGCACTGCCGAGCGTCGCCGAGAAACAGAGAGTCTGGCGGTCGGCCGGGAGTTTGGCGATGATGCGCTTTACCGACGGTAAGAACCCCATATCGAGCATACGATCGGCTTCGTCGAGCACGCAAATCTCAATAGAGTCGAGGCGAGCTTCGCCCTGCTGCATCAAGTCGATGAGTCGTCCAGGCGTCGCGACGACCACGTCGGTGCCGCGCCGCATGGCTTTGATCTGCGGTTTCATCGCCACGCCGCCGTAAATCGGCGTGATGCGTAGGTTCGTGTGTTTTGCCAACTGCGCAAGATGCTGCGCGACTTGCTGCGCCAGCTCGCGTGTCGGCGTCAAGACCAGCGCGGCAGTGCCGCCGGCGCGCCGTTCGAGCAGTCTTTGGAGTAGCGGAATGCCGAAAGCTGCGGTTTTTCCGCTGCCGGTCGGCGCGCTCGCGAAGACGTCGCGACCGGCCAGAGCAACGGGAATAGCCGAGCGCTGTATGGGCGTGGCCTCTGAATAGTGAAAATCTTCGATACCGCGACGTAGCGCAGCATCCAGGCGGAGCTCTGCAAAAATGGAGATATTAAAACCGATCTTTATAGTGGGCGCAACTTATCGACCACTCGAAAGATCGCGCTTGAGGATGGGGAGCAGTGTCTCACAGATTCGCCCCCGATGCAAACCTTTACACCCGGTCGGAGCAAGAAAGGTTGCGCTAAGCGGGGTCCGCTTTCCGTCGAAGTTGCCGGAGACGATCGAGGGACCAGCGATCCGACGGCTGGCTAGCGAGCAAGAATGCGGCGGCAGATGCGGTGAAAACGGAGTATTGAAACGGTGCCCCTATGCCGCTCGCGACGCTCATGGCAGTCGCAAACGCGAGAAGCAGCAGCCCGCTGACGAGGGAAACGGCGCGCAGCCGCAGACCGGCGAGGAGCATTAGAGCAAGAACTGCTTCTAATGAGGTATCGACCCAGGCGAGCACCGCAATCAGGTAATGCGGTAAAAACCAATTCAACGTACCAACATAAGTCGTAAAGTGCGAAAAGTTGCCCCACGATACGTTCGTAACGCCCGGCGCGCCGATCCACCCAAAGCGGTCGGCCAGTGAATAGAGGAACGTCAATGCAAGCGCGACGCGTAGCGCAAGCGACGCACAATCACGCATAAAGCATCTTCGTAACGTAGCATTCCCGCACGTGGCAAGCTACCCGGCGCCCACGCCTCGCATGGCAGCCTGCAACGCGCTGTGACCTAGCCGCCCAGGTGCTTTGTGTGCGCCCAGGACGTTATGCGCCAGCCACTCGCCTCTTTCTGGAGGGTCACGGTCAGTGATGAACCGGTCTCCCGCATCGTCTGACCCTTTTGGTTGTAGTGGTAGTCGAACGGAGCACTGATGTACGCGTTATCTCCGGTCACGAACACGTGCCACGGCATGCCGATGCCGCCGGTTGCGTCGGTGAGTTGAGCCTTCTTGTTGTAGGCGACTCGCGCGTTCCACCAATCGGTGCAACCCGACGCTCCGCCCATAAGATACGGATCGAAAGTGTCGATGACGACGGCCGGGGAATCGCACAGCGCTACAAACGCGCTCATATTGCCTTTGTTCATTGCGTCTATGGCGAGCTTTACCGTGTTAATGGCGTCGCTCGAAGGCGATGCCGAGCAAACTGCGGGCATTGCCGAAAATGCGAGCGTCGCCGTCAGGATCCAACCTGCAAATCGATGGAATCTCATACTCTCTCCCTTGTAGCCCTTGTTGCTACAGAAGCGCATGCGGCAAGCGTACGACGGGCGCCTTGGCTCTGCAACCACGCATCAAGGTCCACCCCGCAAGTGGAGCCAATGGCGTCGACGCAAAACGTTAGTGTGTTCGAATCGAAAGAGGACCCGGAGGAGATGGAGGCTGAAGTGCTAGCGGCCAGCCGCATGGACACTTTTGCCGACGTCCTGAAGACGTTTCGATTGCAGGCGCATCTGTCACAAGAGGCGCTGGCGGAGCGGTCGGGCGTCAGCACGCGCACCGTAAGCGATATGGAGTGCGGTGCCGCGCGCTCGCCCCGAACGATGACGCTGGTGCTGCTCGAAGAGGCCCTCGGTCTGTCGAAGGAAGATCGCGAGCGGCTTCGCTCGGCGGCGAGCGCCCATGCGTCGCCGCCGTCCGTCCGCAGAGTGATGCCGGCCGCGACGCTGGTGCCGCTGGTCGGCCGAGAAGCTGACGTCTCCCGCACACTCGAGCTGGTCCTGGCGCAG
>JABCZE010000043.1 GCA_013289785.1 Vulcanimicrobiota bacterium
CGATAGAGTCCGTACGTCGCGTCGGCGCGCAACGCGATTGCGACGTTTGCCGGAAGCGTCCATGGCGTCGTCGTCCAGATAAGGAACGAGACGGGGCCCGCCGTGTCATCCTGAGCGGAGTCGAAGGACGCGCTCAGGATGCCTTCACGTTGTTCGTCGTTCGCGGTAAAACGGACGTAGATCGACGGCGACGTACGCTGCTCGTACTCGATCTCCGCTTCGGCCAGCGCCGTCTCGTCGTGGATGCACCAGAGCGTCGAGCGCAGCCCTTTATAGATTTGCTGGCGCTCGGCTAGATCGGCAAGCGCGTTGACGATCGTCGCTTCAAAGGACGGATCGATCGAGCGGTAGGGTTGGTCGATAAATCCGAAAGTGCCCATGCGCCGTCGCTGCTCGCGCTGACGGTCGAGCCAGTAGAGGGCGCGCTCTTTACACTGGGCGCGCAGTTCGAGTGGATCGACGGCGTGAAAATCCTTAATCCCCAAGTGTTTGAGCGTTTCGTACTCGATGGGCAGCCCGTGCATGTCCCAGCCGGGAACGAACTTCGCGTACTTTCCGTCGAGCAGCGCGATCTTCACGAACATGTCCTTGAGCACCATGTTCAGGAAGTGGCCCATGTGAAGCTCGCCGTTGGCATATGGCGGCCCGTCGTGCAAAATCCACGCTCCTGCGGGCGCGTTGCGCTCCAGGCGCCGTTCGTACGTCTCGTGCTCGCGCCACCACTGCACGCGCTGCGGCTCTCGCTTGGGAAGATCCGCTTTCATGGGAAAGTCGGTCTTCGGCAGATTCAAGGTGTTCCGGTAATCCATCACTCGTCGCCTAAAAGCTCGCCGAGGACCTCGAAGTTTCGCTCTGCCGCCGCTTGGACGACCGGGAGGCGTTGCGACAGCTGGGCCGCGAGCCCGTCGCGCTCCGAGACGAGACGGTCGACGAGCTGGTCGATTGCGTCGCCGCTCGGACGCGGTTTGCCGGGAATCCAGAGCGGCTGCAGCGGATAGCCGAGGTCCTCGCAGAGCGCGGTCACCTTTGGATCGTACGGCACGGCAAGAAACGGCACCGCAAATCGCGCGGCCAAGACCAGCGCGTGCAGGCGCATGCCGATCGCAACGCGAGCGCCCTGGAAAATCGCAGCCGCCTTTTCGAGCGTACATTCCGGCAGGAGGACCGGGGCCGACGAGCAGGCTCGAATGACGTCGGTCGACAGGGCAGCGTCCGCAGCCCCTCCCAACGGCAGAAACGCTGCGCGCACGTTGTGCTCGGCGAGGCGGTCGACGGCCCGCGCCAAGACGGGTATCGCATCGCGGAATGAAGCGATCTTTCGAACGCTGATCACCGCATAGGCGCCGCTCTCCGGACCGAGACCGTCGGCCGCGAGGTCGGCGCGCACCGCCGGCCGGTCGTACAGAAAAACGGGATCGGCGGTCCGTTCGACCGGGACCTTGGGCAAGAGCTCTTCGAGCAGCCGGAGCGACCGTTGGTCGCGCACGGTTGCGCGATCGAGACCCTTGCAAAAGCCTTTGACCACCCAGCGCCCCCAAAAATCGAGCGGTCCGATGGATTGCGCGAAGATCATCGCTTTGCGCCCGGTACGAATCGCTTCGCGCACGATGGAAGCGTAGTAGAGGAGGCTGCGTAAGCTGGTTCCGCTTTGCAACAGGCCTCCGCCGCCCGAGAGCACGACGTCGGACCGCCCGATGGCGCTACGGACGGCGCGCCAATCCCAGCGCGGCGTCGCGTCGACACGGTAGTCGGCCGCGGTGCGCTGCGGCGTTGCCGACAACACCTCGATCGATGCCGCGGGAAAGTCGCGGCGCAGCTGCCCGACGATCACTTCGAGCAGCGCTTCGTCGCCCAAATTGCCAAAGCCGTAGTAACCGGAGATCAGCACTCGCCCGGTCACGTCTGAGCCGAACTGCGCCGATAGATCCAGATCAGCACCGCTCCGACGAGCGCGCCGGCCACCAGCCCGTTAACGATCCGCAAGACCGAAATCTCGATCGGCGTGTGCAGGTGCGAAAACGTATCGATCACGTCGCCGATCCCCACCCCGATGCACAGCGCCAAGAGCCATCCGACCGCGCGCCGGTGCGGCGGCAGCAATGCCGGCAGCAGCATCATGGCCGGAAAGCCGATCAAAAACTCCTTGAATCGCGGGCGAACGCTCAGCGTGGCGGTCAGCAGATGGCGCAACGCCAGCTCGATGGGCGACGGCGAGACCTCGCTGTCGTTGCCGCTGCGCACGAGCATCAACGCGCCCGCCGCGACGATCGCGATGCCCGCCAAGAGCTGGTAGGTGAGAACCGGCGAGAGAAAGACGTCGCGCGGCCGCTCGACGCCCGACCCGAAGCGCTTGTCGAACAGGTAGAGCGCCAGCGCGAGCAGCGGAGGAAGGGCCAGCACCAGCCGGACGCCTCGAAAGCGCTCGATCTCCTCCATTGCAAGCGGCGCGCTCATGACCCCGACGACGACCAGCGCGCCAAGCAGCGCGACACCCGTCGCGGCGACGGTCCAGCCCAAGCTGCGGACGAGCTGCGTGCCGGCGCTGCCTGCCGGCGTTTCATTCCAGGCCGGAATCAAGATCAAGATCGCCGCGGTCGCAAAGAGTAGCGCGCCGGCCAACGCAATAGCGGAGCGCGCGAACGCATCGTGATGGCTCAACAGGCCCACGAGGTAGAGCGCGATCGTCGCGCCGTACGCGATGGCGGCGATTCGCCGGCCGTACCAGCCGAAGAACTCCAGCAGTAGAACGAAGATCGACGGTACCGCCAGCGCGGCCAGCCCGACGAGCACACGATTGTTTCCGCGATATTGTGGAATCGGGGTCGCTCGGCCGAGGCGGAAGCCGTCGGCACGCAGCTGCTCAGCGATCTCCTTAACCATTTCGACGTTGGTCGCCTCGACGGAAAGATCTCCGTTCGGATGGGACCAGGGGCGTAAGTACGCCACCCGGACGTTGCGTTCGCGAACGCCTAACGCGTAGCGCGCGACGACCTCGTCGAGCTTGAGCTTATCCAGCTCCGTCTTGGCGATGGCCTGGACGCGAACCGTCCGGCCGGGGATCAGGCGCGCCAGGGTGTCGTTGCCCTTCTGCACCTGGGTGGGATCGTACGTCTCGATCGACCCGAAGTTAAAGACGTGGCGTTTGAACGCTTCTGCGGTGTCCTCCAAATGGTCGGGATAGCCGACGACCGCGTTGCTCAGCCCGAAGAAGATGACCGTCGAAACCTTCGGGTCGTACGCCAGCACATCGCCAAAGACTGCGTCGATCTGGGGTGCCCGGAAGCGTTCGTCGTTTTGAAAGCGCGGAACGACCAGCAGGCCGAGCCGGTGCGCCAGCGCGATTTGGTCCGTCGGGATGCCCAAGCCGATCGCGTTGAAGTAGTCGATCTGCGTCCGGATTTCGATCACCCAGGGGCGGGTCGCTCGCAAGACTCGCACGGTTTTGGGGCTGAAGTGCAGCGCGAGCTGGGCGAGGTAGCGCCGGTAGGTCGACGGATCCGACACGATCAGGTAGATGGCACCGGCGTCGACACGATGGCTCGAGACCAAGGAGGCGAGCAGGGGATCGCGGAGGGGCGAGAGGCGCGACTGGTTGAGCAGCGCCGCTCCCGTCGTCGCATACGCCTTTCCGTTATAGCCGACGTTCGCGCCCAGCTCTTCGGTGAGCGCCAGCGACGTCAGGCCCGCGCGGCGCAGCGCGATTAAGAACGCGGCGGGATTATAGTTGTAGGAGCGCGCGAGGGCGTCGAGATCGGTGAAGTCCATGGCAAGCTCGACGCGGTTCGCGTGCGATTCGGTTCGAACGCGAAATGCCGCGACCGCCAGCGAGGCGACCAAAGCGACGAGCAAGACGATTGTCGCATAGCGAGTTCGAGAGGTAAAAAGCGTCACGAAGCGGGTGTGTTCGCCCAGCGGCGCAGTTTTTCTGCCATCGAATCACAGAAGGGCTCGCCATAGGCGAGCCCTCCTGCCGTCGCGTATGCACGGATCCCTTTTTGTCGGGCCACGCATACCGGGTGTGGGCGACGTTTTTGCTTCATCGCGAACGCTCGCGCCCACAAATCGAGCACCGCGGATGGTCGGGCTTCAAGGGTAGCAGATTATCCCCTCAAATGGAAGCGTTACCATTTCGGCGCGCGCTTTTCGAGAAACGCGCTGATGCCTTCGCGCGCGTCGCGCTCGAGTGCGTTCGCCGTCATAACTTCTTTGGTGTAATCGTAAGCGGATGCTTGATCCAGATCGATTTGCTCGTAAAAGGCCGCTTTGCCGATGCCGACGATCGTCGCGCTCGCCGACGCGATTTCGCGCGCGAGGGCGAGCGTTTCGGCGTGGAGATTCTCCGGTACGACGACGCGATTGATCAAACCCCAGTGCAGCGCCGTCTGTGCGTCGATCGGTTTGCCGGTCAACAACATCTCCATCGCGCGCTTGCGCCCGATTGCGCGCGAGAGCGGAACCATCGGCGTGCTGCAAAAGAGGCCGATGCGCACTCCAGGGGTCGCAAACGTGGCCTGCGTCGACGCCACGGCGAGATCGCAGGCGGCGACGAGCTGACAACCGGCGGCGGTCGCGACTTTTTCGACCTCGGCGATCACCGGTTGGGGAATCGTGGCGATCCGCGCCATCAAAGCGACGCAGGCTTCAAAGATGACGCGATAGGTCTCGGCGTCGCGGTCCAGCAGTTCGCGAAGGTCGTGGCCGGCACTAAAAGCGGGCCCTTCTCCTCGCACCACCACGGCGCGAACGCCGGCGTCTTGGCCGGCCAGCGCCAAGGCGGCATCCAGTTCGCGCATCATATTTAATGAGAGCGCGTTGCGCTTCTCGGGGCGATTCATCGTGAGGACGGCGACCTCGCCGTCGCGGGCGGTCGTGATTTCGATGTACGGCGGCTTTACCGCGGGCGTTCGTTCTCCCTCGGCGGCGAAGACGGCGAGGCGAACGGCACCGGGGGCGAGCCCGCCGGCGACGCGACACCCGGTGCTGCCGAAGGCGAAGCTGCCGGCGACGGCGACGGGGACGGGGCGACCGCGCGCATTTCCTTGGCCCATGCGGGATCGGCCTTCGTCGCAACGCCGTGATGGAGCGCAAGGCGGCTCGAGTTGGCGTACGACGACTGCGGAAAGTGCGACTTGACGAAAACGTACAGCGTGACGGCGTGCTCCCGCGCGACGGTACCCGGAAGTTCGGCATAGAGCGTCGCGATGAGAAAGCCCGTCGAGGCAAGCCAGGAATCTTTCGGATAGCGCACCGCCCACTGATCGAACGAATCTTGCGTTAGAAGCAGCAGATGCTCGGTTTGTTCGGGGAGGAGCTGGTGAGTCTCGTACCGCTTCTTGAGCTGCATCGTTTCGTATCGAACGCGCAGCGCGCTCATCTTCAGCTTGCCGAAATATTCGTCGGCCGGCGCGGAGGTGACGGCGATGGTTGCGAGCAGCCCGGCGATAATCAACACGCCCCGTTCTACCCACGCCCCAACCGGTCGAACCTTACGGCAGAAAAGAGTGCGAGGCGATTCGTAAGATTGAAATGGTGGGCGATGACGGGCTCGAACCGCCGACATCCTCCTTGTAAGGGAGGCGCTCTCCCAGCTGAGCTAATCGCCCTCGCTTGCTCGGGCACTCTTCGACGAAGGCCGCCCTTAGCTTGCCGAAGGGGTCAAAGGTTTAGTAGCGGGTCGTCACCGGGCAATTCGTATTCGAGAGAATTGACATCCTTGAAAACTCACTATCATGCAGACTACCCAAGCGAGATCGGGAACGTGGCTCTGGCGCGACGCAACGTGGCGGGGTTCGCGAGCGCTTGCGGCTTCTCCGAAAGCGAGATTGCGGATATTCGGCTAGCAGCCGGCGAAGCGTTGAGCAACGCCGTCGAGCACGGTTGCGGTGCGTCGTCCGCCGGCTTCACCGTCGATTGCAAATTTGACGGCGACGAGCTCCGGATCGAGATCCAAGATGGTGGTAGGGGGTTCCACGCGCCGGCATTGCAGGGAAAGGTCGAGCCCGATCAGCGCGGCCGTGGCTTCGGGATCTTTCTGATGCGCCGCTTGATGGACGACGTTGCTTTTGGCCGCAACGGTACGATCGTTCGCCTAACGCGCAGGCAAAGGAAAGGCTACTAGGTTTTAGTAGCTATCTTCTTCTGCAGTAGCGAGATTGCGGCGCTAAGCTGAGCGTCGCGGGAAACGTCGCCGAAGCGCGCGTCGCGAGGCTCGTCGATCGCGATATCCGGGTCGATGCCGCGCAGGTTGATGTCGTGGCGATTCGGCGTCAAATAGTGCGCGGTCGTGATCTTGATCGCGGCTCCGTCGGGCAGCGGCGTCAGCGTCTGCATCACGCCCTTGCCGAACGTACGCGCTCCGATCAGCATCGCGATGCCGTCATCCTGCAACGCGCCGGCCGTGATCTCCGACGCCGAAGCCGTGTATTGGTTCACGAGCACCGTTAGCGGCAACGCAATCGAGGGATCGGGATCGGCGTGGATCGTCGTGTCGCGCTGGCCACGCTCCTCGACGGTCAAGAGCGCCTTGTTGGCGATAAACTTCGAGGAGATGTCGAGCGCGGAATCGACATAACCGCCGCCATCGTTGCGCAGATCGAGCACGAGCGCCTTGGCGCCTTGTGCGTTCAGGCGCGAAACCGCCGTGTCGAACTCGTTGGGCGTCGATCGGCCGAAGGCCATCACCCAAACGTAGCCGATGCCGTCACCGAGCATCTTGTAGATGACGGTCGGAGGCTGAATGTCTTCACGCGTGATCGAGACGACCGTCGTTGCGGCCGGACGCGCCACCGTCACCGCGACGACCGTGCCGGCTTTGCCGCGCAGTAGCGAGCTGACGCCGTCGACCGTGAGGCCCTTGGTCGGCGTGCCGTTTACGGCGGTAAGGAGGTCGCCAACCGTAAGGCCCGCGCGCTCGGCGGGCGTACTCGGTAACACGTACGTGACCCGAACGAAGCCAGACGTTGCATCGGGCTGAATCATTACGCCGATGCCGCCGATGCGCGCCGGATCGAGCGCCTCGTTAAACGCCTTGAACTCGGCCGGAGTGAAAAACTGCGTGTAGCGGTCGTTTACGGCTTTCGCCATCGCATTGATGGCGTCGTAGGTGAAGTCGTTCGGCGAGGCATGGGCGGCGCGAGCCGCGGCGGCAATCGCTTCATCAAGCTCGGCAACGGTAGCATCGCGATCGGATTCGACTTGCAGCGCGGGCGCGGGAATCGGCGTGCCGGCCTTGCGTGCGGCGTCCGCTAACGCTGCGCTTGCAGCGGCGAGAAGCGCGCGCGGTTCGACCGTTTCGTAGTAGGTGGTCGTCAACAGCCGATAGCTCTCTGAGACGTCGCCGGCCAATTGATACGGGAGTACTTCTCCGGCCGGTGCGGCACCGAACCAGATAAGAGCGCCCGCACAAAGGGCGACGTATCGAACGAGATCGCGCTTGAACATCATAATCCTCTCTTCGTTACCCGCTCTCAGAACGCTTTGGAACCTCAATTTGTTTCATCTGGGCTTCATCACGAGGCCGCGCGGCGCAGCCGGTCCATGATCGCCAAGCCCAGCCCGGCTTCGGTTACCGGAGCCGCATCGATTCGGTCGAGACCCAGAGCGTCGAGCTCGTGCAGCATCTCGAAAAGATTCGCGGCCGCTTCGCGCAAGTCGCCGCGCCGCGAGAGAGTTCGCGAGGCTGAGTATCCCTCGGGCGGGTCTTGCAGCGCGATGACGCCCGCGCGGAGGCGTTCGGCGTGCGCCACGAGTTTTGGGTCGATCAGTCGCAGCGGCGTCGCCGGAGCGTAATGTTGGTCGAGCTGGCCCGGCGCTCGCACTTCCGAAGTGCGACCGGTGCGCTCCAGCGGGCCGATCGCCGCTTCGATTCGTTCGAGAGCAATCGCCCCCGGACGAAGCAGAGCCGGGCGAGGCTCCACCGCGACGATCGTCGACTCGATGCCGTACTTCGTTGCGCCGCCGTCGAGAATGAGATCGACGCGATCGCCCAGCATTTTCGCGACGTGCTCGGCACGTGTCGGACTCAAGCGGCCAAAGGGATTCGCGCTGGGAGCCGCCAGCGGAGAGCCAACGGCCTCGAGCAGCGCGCGCGCGACCGGGTGGTCGGCCATCCGCACCGCAACCGTTTGAAGGCCGGCCGTTACCAGCCCGGGGACGGCGGGGCGTTTTTTGAGCACCAGGGTCAGCGGACCGGGCCAGAACCGCTCGATCAATGTCTCGGCGGCGGCCGGAACGGCGGCGACGACCTCTCCAAGCATCGCACGGTCGGCGACGTGAACGATCAGCGGGTCGAACGACGGTCGCCGTTTGATCTCGAAGATTCGGGCCACGGCGCGAGCGTCGAAGAGCAAAGCCCCGAGGCCGTAGACCGTCTCGGTCGGAAAGGCCACCACCCCGCCCTGGCGCAGCAGGACCGCGGCGCGGGCGATCGAGTCGCGCGTTGCCGGCAGCAGCATCCGCTAGCCCCAGCGAACGCTTGGAAGGGAAGGGATGGCCCCCGAACCCGAACCATTACTTCTTAAGGTATGGGCGATCACAATCGTATTGGGCGGCTGCCGGCCCTCGGCAGTTTTTTTGCGAGCGGCCTGCTTGGCGTGCTGCTGACGGGCTGCGGCGGCAGCGGCTCGGCGGGAGTGGTCCCGCCCCCCTTCGAGCCTCCGCCCCCGGCCAAGCCGGGTAAGTACTTCAAGCACATCGTGATCATGATTCAAGAGAACCGGACCTTCGACAATCTCTTCGCGACCTTTCCGGGCGCGGACGGGACGAGGTCCGGGTTGACGCACAACGGCAAGATTCTGCTGCGCGCCGGCGACCTCGAGAGCCAGATCTCGCCCAACAACGGTCACCGCTACTGGCAGGCCGATTGGAACAATGGCAAGATGAATCATTTCGATCTGGTACCGATCGGCCGATTACCGGGAACGTACGTCTATCAATACGTTCGACCGAGTCAGATCGCGCCGTACTGGGATCTGGCCAAGCA
>JABCZE010000044.1 GCA_013289785.1 Vulcanimicrobiota bacterium
GGGCGAGTTTCGCATTTAAGTATTCGATCGCGCGCGTCAGCTGATCGTCCTTGGCGGGAGCGCCGAACTGCGCGTGCTTGTTTTCGATGACGACGATGTCCGGCGTGATTCCAAGGTGATTGATGTCGCGATTACGCGGCGTGAGATAGCGTGCCGTGGTGACCTTGATTGCGCTTCCGTCGGGCAGGGGATAGATCGTCTGCACGACGCCTTTACCAAACGTCTTCGTGCCGATGATCGTGCCGACGCTGCTGTCTTGAATCGCGCCCGAGGTGATCTCCGAGGCCGAGGCCGTGTAGCCGTTGACCAGCACCGCCAAAGGAATCGGAGGGATGGCGGTGTCGTCGGCTTCGAGCGTGGTAATGTTCGAGGCTCGCGATTCGACCGAAACGATCGGCCCGCTGGGGATGAACTTGGAGCTCACGGCGACCGCCGATTCCAAATATCCACCGCCGTTGTCGCGCAAATCGAGCACCAAGGCTCGCGCGCCGTCGCGTTGCAAGCGATCGAGTGCGGTGTTGAGCTCGTCGCCGGTGTCGCGGCCGAAGACCGTTAGAGCGACGTAGCCGATCTTG
The DNA here is from genome assembly GCA_013289785.1 of Vulcanimicrobiota bacterium. Classification (GTDB taxonomy): domain Bacteria; phylum Vulcanimicrobiota; class Vulcanimicrobiia; order Vulcanimicrobiales; family Vulcanimicrobiaceae; genus Cybelea. The sequence continues at coordinate 576 of JABCZE010000044.1, forward strand.
CCGGGCAGCATCTTCTCGTAGACGCTGAGCTGATGAATCTTGGCGCGAGTGATCGTGACCGGACTGGCTAAGCCGGCGCCGTCGCGCGAGATGGTCAGCGTAACGTGCGTGCCTTCCTTTCCGCGAAGCTTGTTGCTCGCGGCCGGGAGGGTCATGCCTTTGGTGGAGGTACCGTCGATGGCCGTGATGAGGTCGTCCTGCTGGATGCCCGCCTTATCGGCAGGCGCGTCGGGCACGACGTTTTCCACGGAGATAAATTTCGTCTTATCGTCGACCTGAATGACGATTCCCGTTCCTCCAAAATCGCCGCCATCGAGCCCTTGATTGAGGCCGGCGAAATCCTTGGGTGAAAGGAAGACCGTGTAGCGGTCGTTGACCGATTTCATCATGCCGTCCAAGGCGATATAACTGAGATCGTGCACGGTAAACTTGGACGCGGACTCGCCGGCGGCATCGACGATCTCGTGATCGATCTCGCGAACGTCGGTTCCGGGAGCAGCAACCGCATGCATTGCCGGCAGCGCCGCACGTTTCACGCCGGCGGTTCGCATCGCCGAAAGCAGCGTCAGCCGAACGGAGTCGAGAACGACTTGCGGGTCGACCTTCTTATAGAAGTTCTCCGTCAAATAGGTGTAGCTGGTCGAGACTTCGCCGGCATCGGCGGCTGAGAGTTGCGGCGCGGCGGCGGATGCCGGCACCAGCCGGGCGGAGGTTACCGCAAGTGCCGCAAGGGCTAAGAGGACGAGCGTGCGTTTCATGATCACCCTAAATTAACGTAAGAGTTGGCGTAAGTGTGCCTTAGCGGCCGCGAGTTGTTTGTCGGCGGGGGTGTCGACGAGCGACGGGTTGGGCTCTTGGTTGACGACGATGTTCGGCTCGATGCCGTGGTGTTGGATGTCGCGCCCGGCCGGCGTAAGATACCGTGCCGTCGTAATCTTTAGCGCGCCCCCCTGCTCGGGAAGCGGGTAGATGGTCTGCACGACACCCTTACCGAACGTACGGGTCCCTATCAGGGTGGCCAGGTGGTAATCCTCGAGGGCGCCGGCGGTGATCTCGGAGGCGCTGGCGGTGTACTTGTTGACCAGCACGACCAGCGGTTGAAGTCCGTCGATGGCGTCGCCGAGAGCGTCGTCGGTGGTGCGCCCACCGTCGCGCCGAATCGTCGAGACGATCGGTCCTTGCGGAATGAAGAGGCTCGAGATCGAGACCGCGGCATCGAGCAAGCCGCCGCCGTTGTCGCGGAAATCCAAGATGTATCCGCGAGCGCCCTTGGCCTTGCCGTCGAGCAGCGCCTTGCGCATTTCATCGCCCGAAGTCTTCCCAAAATCGGAGAGCCGGATATAGTCGATGTTCCCTTCCATCTTCGCGCGGACCGTTGGAACGTGGATGATCTCGCGGACGATGGAATAGTTTTGCTCGGCCTTGGGAGTCTCATACGGATGCGCTCTTAAATGCACGACCGTTCCGGCTTCGCCGCGAATCATCGTCTCGACGTGGTCGATCGGAAGGCCGCGGACCGGCTTGCCGTCGACCGCGTCGACGATCTCACCGGGCTTCATTCCGACCTTCGCCGCCGGCATATGCTCGATCGGCGCAACGATGATGCGGCCGTCCTTGAGCTGATAGATGTAGACACCGATGCCGCCGAAGTTTCCCCCCGAGAGCGACTCGTTGAGTCCTTGGATCTCCTGCGGCGAGAGATAGACGGTGTACGGATCGTGCACGGAGGTCATGATTCCGCGAAGCGCGGCGTTGGTAAGGTCGTCGGTGCCGCTCGTCCCCAAGGCGGTGCCGTAATGCTGCTGGGCGTAGGCGAGCAGAGCGGCCGCATGCGCGCCGTCGGTGACCTCGTCGCCGTTGGCCGTTTGCGCCGGCAGCGACGCATCGCCGATCTTCTTGGAATGCAAGAACGTGCGCAACGCGTTGCGCTCGCCGTCGAGTGGAGTCTCCGGCGTGATCGCCTTGTAATATTCCATTTCAAGTCGCCGTAGCGTCAGATCGGCGACCGCCGACGCCGGCGAGTCGGTCGTCGGAAGAAGATCGCGCAAATCACCGGTGGTCGCCACTTCGAGCGCCGGCTGTCCGGCAATCGTGCCGGTACGGAATTCGAGGTAGAGTGCAGTTCCCGCCACCAAGGCGAGTGCGATGAGTGCTGTTAGCAGAAGGCGGATGGAAAGGCTCATAGTCCCCTTATCAATACCCGGCTCGAAGGCCCGCAAGTTTCCTTTTTACGTAGATTACTCGCTTAGTCTTAATGGAGCCGGGGTGCCGGGTCAACCGGTTTGCCCGCAATTCGAACTTCGAAGTGAAGATGGGGGCCGGTCGATTGCCCAGTTGAGCCGACCGCGCCGATGGCCTGCCCGCGTTGGACCGACTGTCCCGTCGAGACGTAAATGGCCGAGAGATGTCCGTAGCCGGTTGAGTAGCCGCCGCCGTGATCGATCAGGATGTAGTTTCCGTAGCCGCCGTACCACTGCGCCATGATCACCGTCCCACCGGCCGCGGCGGTCACGGTCGTTCCCGACGGCGCCGCGATGTCGAGGCCCTGATGGAACTCCGGCGAGCCGCCAAAGGGATTGGAACGCCAGCCGAACGGCGACGTAATCGTCCCGGTGACCGGCCACGAAAACATGCCGGAGGCGCCCGAACGGTCCGCGCCGCCGGCTATTCCGGCTGCGCGTTGCTCCGATTCCAGTTCGCGCTCGCGCTCCAGGATGAGCCTCTCGAGCGAGGCCTCCTCGGCGGCCGAGAGATCTTCCATCTCCGCAACCTCGGTGGCGACGCTGTGCCGGTGGATTCCGGCGAGCGTGACGAGGTTGCGGCGCTCGTCGGCGAGCGATCCGAGCTGACTGCGAGCTTCGTCTTGGGCTTGCTCTTCTTGCTGCAGTTGCAAGCGCGTCGTCTCGAGGTCGGCTTCCACCGCCGCTACACGAGCTTCGGCCGCCTTGCGTGCTCGCACGGCCCGCTGATTTGCGGCGATGAGTAGGCGCAGATCCTCCCACCGCTCGACGAACTCGCTGAACGAACGCGCCGCAATCAGCGCGTCGACGTAGCTAAGGTCGCCGTATTCGTAGATATCGACCAGCCGGTGCTTGAGCAAATCGTCGTGCAGCCGCAAGGAGCGCTGCGCAGCCTCGAGCTGAATTGCATTCCAGGCGATGCGGCGCTGCGTCGATGCTTGCTGGGCCGCGAGGGAATCGATTCGTCCGTTGACTTCGTCGATCGCGGCGTTGGTTTGGTCGAGCTGGTGTTGCAGATCGTTGTAGTGCAGGGTTGCCTTGCCAAGCTCGGCGCGTTTGGCGTGCAGACGCATCTGAATCGCTTGCGCTTTGGCCCGTTCCGCGGCGATTCGCTGCTCGAGCGTCGGCCCGCTCGCCGCTGCGCTAGCCGGCAGCAGCGCGGCGGTGAGAAGGAGGCAAAGCGTTCGGTGAAGCGTGAGGCGCTTCACGTCCGCAGGAAACGTCCTACGGAGATCCAGGATGCCAGGACGCCGATGGCGGCCCCGGTCAGGACCAGTTGCGCGGCCAGAATCCGAGCGTCGACCGGCATCGCCGTGAGTTGAACCCACGGCAGCGCTTCGAGCAACCGCGGCCAGAGGGCGGCGCGAGCGATTTCCAGCAAACCCAAGGCAACCAGTGCGCCGATGATGCCGTCGAGCAGGCCTTCGCAAATGAACGGGAGGCGGATGTAAGTATTCGTAGCCCCGACGAGCTGCATGATGGCGATCTCCCGGCGACGCGCGAAGACCGTCAGGCGAATCGTGTTGGAGATGATAATGCCGGCGACGCCGACGAAAGCCAAAATGAGCCCGATACCGACTCGGCGCAGTACGGCTCCGAGTGCGAGCAATCGCTGGACGATCTTCTGTCCGTAGACCACATTATCGACCCCGGCCAAACGCCGGACCGTTGCCGCAACCGGCTCGACTTGCTCGGGATCGCGGACTTTTATTCGAAACTTGTCGGGGAGCGGATTCTCGGTCAGCAGCGCGGTGTCGATCGAGCCGCGGGTGCGCGCCCGAAGCTCGGCCAAGCCCTGCTTCTTCGGCACGAACTGCGCCGACGCGATTCGTGGATCTTGCGCGAGAAAATGCCCGACCGCCGCGGCCTGCGTCGGGGTCGCACCCGATTGGAGGTAGGCCGAGATCTCGATTTGGTCCAGCAGCCGGTTGCCGGCGTCGGCCAGCGCCGCTCGAACGAAGAGAAAGAGGCCGAGTAAGACGATGGTGATGGCGACGGTGCCGATGGCGGTAACCTGCATGCCGGTGTTGCGCGAAAAGTTGCGCACCACCTCACCCAGAAAGAACTTGACCTTGCCCGAGTCCAAGATAGTAGTAACCTCGTTCTTCGTCCGTAGTAATCCGGCCATCTTCTAAACGCACGACGCGGCGGCGCATCCGATCGACGACGGCCTGATTGTGAGTCGCAACGACGACCGTCGTTCCTTTGAGGTTGATGCGCTGCAGCAGTGCCGTGATCTCGGTGGTGTTGACCGGATCCAAGTTCCCGGTCGGCTCGTCGCAGAGTAAGATCTTCGGGTTGTTGACCAGCGCTCGAGCGATGGCCGCGCGCTGCTGCTCGCCGCCCGAAAGCTCGTTGGGATACATGCGGCTCTTGTGCGACAGGCCGACGAGGTCGAGAACGCGCGGCACTTGTCGCATGACGTCGCGGGTGTGCGCCCCGGTTACCTGCATCGCGAAGGCGACGTTCTCCCAAACGGTTTTGTCGGTGAGCAGTTTGAAATCTTGGAAGACGACGCCGAGGTGGCGGCGCAGCGCCGGAACGCGGTTGCGCCGCAAACGGTCGACGCGAATGCCGTCCACGACGATTTCACCGGCCGTCGAAGCGGCCTCCCGGTAAAGTAAACGCAAGAGACTCGATTTGCCGGTCCCCGAATGACCGACGAGGAAGACGAAGTCGCCCTTGCCGATCTCGAGGCTTACGTTGTCCAGGGCGCGCACGCCGTTAGGATAGACGAGCGAAACGCCGCGCAATGAGATCATCGCTGGGAGAGGAGTTTTTCGCAGACTAGGGGCTATACCTCCGCCATGGACTTCGATTTAACCGACGAGCAGAAGGCGATCCAGAGCCTGGCGCGCGAGTTCGCGCGCGACGAGGTGCGGCCGCGCGCCGAAGAGATGGATCGCGAGGAGCGTTTTCCGTACGAGTTGATTGCGAAGATGGCGGAGCTGGGGTTCATGGGGTTGCCGTTTCCCGAAGAGTACGGGGGAGCCGGAGCCGACACCGTGAGCTACGCGCTGGCCGTGATGGAAATCGCGCGCGCCGATGCTTCGACGGCGATCACGATGGCGGCTCACGTCTCCCTGGGTGCCACTCCGTTCTATCTTTTCGGGACCGAAGCTCAGAAGCAAAAATATCTGGTACCTCTCGCCCAGGGAAAGATGTTGTGGGGCTTCGGTCTGACCGAGCCGAGTGCCGGAAGCGATGCCGGGAACGTCCAGACCAAAGCCGTGTTACAAGACGGGAAGTGGGTGATCAACGGCACCAAGGCCTTCATCACGAACTCGGGCACCGAGATCAGCGGCGGCACGACGATTACGGCGGTAACGGGAAAGCGACCCGACGGTTCGCGCGAGATTTCGAACATCATCGTTCCGCAAGAGACTCCGGGCTTTACCCGCAGCCGCAAGTACCGCAAGATGGGGTGGCGCGCTTCGGACACCCGCGAGCTTTCCTTTGCCGACGCCGAAGTTCCCCAAGAGAACTTGCTCGGCCCGCGAGGCGAGGGGTACCGGCAGTTTCTCTCGATCCTGGACGGCGGCCGAATCTCCGTCGCGGCGCTCTCGATCGGCCTAGCGATGGGCGCCTACGACGAGGCCTTCGGCTACGCGAAGGAACGTCACGCATTCGGCCAGCCGATCTCGAAGTTCCAGGCGATCTCGTTCAAGCTCGTCGACATGCTTACGCAGATCGAGCACGCGAAGCTGATGATGCTGCGCGCTGCGTGGGAGAAGGATCGAGGACGTGACTACGTCCAGGCGGCCAGCTTCGCGAAGCTCTTCGCCGGGGAGCTCTCGCATCGCGTCGTGAACGAGGCGCTGCAGATCCACGGCGGCTACGGCTTCATGGATGAGTATCCGATCTCGCGCATGTACCGCGACCAAAAGATCAACGAAATCGGCGAGGGTACCAACGAGGTGCAACGCGTGGTGCTGGCCCGCCTTATGGGGCTGTAGCGCCGCGTCCGTTTGGGCAGCCGTTTGCGGTTTTAGGATAGCCGCCGCTGCGCAGGGTGCGTTAAGCTGGTAGGGGTACGCAGGCCGCTAAGACCGGCCTCGAGCACACCGAACCTACGGAGGAGATGACTCTTGAAACGTCTTGCTACTTCACTAATTTGCGGCGTCGCGATTGCGGCGCTTTCGGTCGCCACGACGATGGCGGCCCCGCCAAGCCTCACCGGAACCTGGCACATCGAACAGACTGGCGTGAACGGTACCACGACCGGGACGATCACCATAACCCAGTCGGGAATGGGCATCGTCGGTATGAACGCCAAGACCGGAAACGGCTACACCGGTACGTTCGTCGACGACACCAAGATCAATGGAAAATGGCACGGTCCGGGGGGCGCCGGCTGGCTGACGATCTACGTCAGCCCCAACGGCCACAGCTTCAACGGCACCTGGGGCTACAACGGGCGGGCTGCCAACGGCTCGTTTGTCGGCAATAAGGTTCTGCCGCCGTCGCCGATTACTGCGGCGGGAAAGTGGAATCTTGTCGGTGCCGGCAACGCCGGCGGTTTCGTCGGTCCGATGACCTGCAAGGAATCGGGGCCAACCGTGGTCTGCCACGTTGGCGCCCTCATCGTTATCAATGGTAAGTTCCGGACCACGGACAAGGTCAGAGCGACGTGGGTCGGGCCTGACGGTAAGGGCTGGTTCTCGTTCTGGTTCAACGGCGACAACAACAGCTTCAACGCCGTGTGGGGCAATGGAGCTGACACGACGCCGCCCGTCGGCCGCGTCGTCGGACAGCGCGTTCTTCAGTAGAGCTAAATCGGGTAGGAGCTTAATCGGGCGGGCCGTCGGGCTCGCCCGATTCTCTCTCGATGGTAAAAGGGGTCGGGGAAAACACGATGACGATTGACGAAGCGGTTCGCAAGCAAACGACTCCGGATGGAATGAAGTGGGTACCACCCGGTCGTTTCCTGATGGGGTCGGAGAAGTTCTATCCCGAGGAAGCGCCGGTGCATGAAGTCGAGGTCGCCGGCTTCTGGATCGATACGTATGCGGTAACCAACCGTGAATACTCGCAGTTCGTCCGCAAGACGGGATACGTGACCGTAGCAGAGCGGCCGCTGAACCCCGCGGACTATCCGGGCGCGCTTCCCGGCGCGCTCGTACCCGGCGCGCTCGTATTCCGGCCGACGCGCGGCCCGGTCGACCTTCGCGACTGGAGTCAATGGTGGGAATACGTCCACGGCGCGTGTTGGAAGCATCCCGAGGGTCCGGATAGCTCGCTGGAATCGCGGCCCGATCATCCGGTGGTTCACATCGCGTTCGAGGACGCGCAAGCATACGCGAAGTGGGCCGGCAAACGTTTACCGGCCGAGGCGGAATGGGAGTACGCTTCGCGCGGCGGTCGCGACGGTGCCGACTTCGTTTGGGGCGACGAAATGGAACCCAACGGGAAACCGGCGGCAAATACGTGGCAGGGGCAGTTCCCGTGGCAGAACTTCGTCACGGATGGATACGCGCGCACCGCTCCCGTGGGAATGTTCGCTCCCAACGATTACGGTCTGTACGATATGGCCGGCAACGTGTGGGAGTGGACCAGCGATTGGTACGTCGCGCGCCGCGACGTGGAAACGTCGCCCTGCTGCGGCGGCGGAGGCCGCGCGCCGAGCGTGGAGCAAAGCTACGATCCGGCGCAGCCGAACATTCGCATACCGCGCAAGGTTCTCAAGGGCGGATCGTTCCTATGTGCGCCCAACTACTGCTTGCGGTTTCGCCCGGCCGCGCGGTCGCCGCAAATGATCGATACCGGGATGGCGCATCTCGGCTTCCGCTGCATCAAGGGCGCGTAAAACCAGCGAGGCCTACGCCTCGAAGGCAAAAACTCGCTTCCAGTCGTTCTTCATGCTGATGACCGGCCAGCCTCGGGCCGCAGCCTCGTCGAACGTTGCTTGCGAGAACGGGCTGAGTTTTACATCGGGCAGACCGTTTGCCGGGCCGTACGCGTATTCGCGCTCGGGGTCGTCGTGCAGCACGAGCATCGTAAGCGTCGCGCCGCTATTTC
>JABCZE010000045.1 GCA_013289785.1 Vulcanimicrobiota bacterium
AGACGGGCGCGGGAAACGCTATTCCTGGGGCTACGGAGCCTGCCCCGATTTGGGAGCGCATGAGGTGGTGTTCCGGCTGCTCGACGCGACCGCGAAGATCGGCGCGATCCTCACGCCGGCGTTCCAAATCGTCCCCGAGCAGTCGACGGCGGCCATCGTCTTGCATCACCCAAAGGCCACCTACTTTAACGCCGCGGCAACCAGAGAGGTCGCTGCCGCGACCGGCTAGGACAGGCTCCCAGCAGGCCGCGGCGCCTTGTAGGCGTACCGTCCGCAATCATGACGCACACGCTGCTCGTCGTCGCGCTGATCCTCGTCGCAATCGTCCTGATTGCAGCCCTGATCCGGGCGCTGCCGCGGCACAAGAACCCCGCACCGACGCCGTTGCTGACCGGGATCGGCTTCGTCACCGATTTTCTCGATACGCTCGGTATCGGGTCGTTCGCGGTGACGACCTCGCTCTTTAAGTTCTTCCGCGCCGTGCCCGACGAGCGCATTCCAGGCACGCTCAATGTGGGGCATGCGCTTCCGACGGTCGTCGAGGCGCTCATCTACATCGTCATCGTGGCGGTCGAACCGAAGACGTTGCTGCTGCTGATTGTTGCCGCGGTCGCCGGCGCGTGGCTGGGAGCCGGCTTCGTTGCGCGCTGGCCGCGGCGCTACGTACAGATCGGCATGGGCACGGCGTTGCTGGCCGCGGCGGTGCTCTTCATTCTCACCGGCTTGAAGGGCAGCCACTTTGGATTGAGCGGTACGGCGCTCGGACTCGACAGCCCGCGCCTCTGGATCGCGGTTGCGATCAACTTCTGCCTTGGCGCACTGATGACGGTGGGAATCGGACTCTACGCACCGTGCATGATCATGGTGAGCCTGCTGGGGATGAATCCGGTCGCAGCCTTTCCGATCATGATGGGGTCGTGCGCGTTTCTGATGCCGATCGCGAGCTTGCGCTTTATCCGCTTCGATGCGATTTCGATGCGCGCCGTCTTGGGCCTGACGCTCGGAGGAATTCCCGGCGTGCTGATCGCGGCCTACATCGTGAAGTCGCTTCCGCTCAATGCGGTGCGCTGGCTCGTCGTCGTGGTCGTTCTGTACGCCGCCATCGTGATGCTGCGCTCGGCGTTCGCTCCGCGTCCGGAGGAGACGACCGACTACGCCTACGAGGCTTGAACCGAGCTATGCGGCGACTTCGGCGCAGTTGTAGACGAAGCGGCCGCCGACCATGGTAGCGACCACGCGGTAATCCTTATCCCAGAAGGAGAGGTCGGCGCGCGCGCCGCGCGCGATCCGGCCGAGTTCGGCGTCGTGCCGAATCAATCGTGCCGGCGCGTACGTCGCTGCGACGATCGCCGCCGCGAACGGAATCTGAGCGTACGACATATAGTTGCGCAGCGCCTCGTCCATGCGCAGCGCGCTGCCGGCGATCGTTCCGTCGGCCGCGCGCACCACGCCGCCGTCGATGTGATAACCGGGATCCGCCGCGGGCATTGCATCGGTCGCCAACACGAGCCTATCGCCCAGCGTCCGGTGTAAAATGTCGATCATAACCGGTGAAACGTGAAAGCCGTCGCAGATGACTTGCACGAGCGTGCGCCGGTCTTGGATGAACGAAGCCAGGATCGAAGGATCGCGATGGTCGAGCGGCGGCATTCCATTGAATGCGTGCGTCAAGGAGCGGAAGCCCAATCCGATCGCCAGCATGCCTTCACGATAGCGAGCGCCCGTATGACCGGCCGAACAAACGACGCCGTTCTCCAAAAAAACGCGAAGCGCTTCGCTCGCGCCGTCGATCTCCGGAGCCATCGTTACCAACAGGCAGGCACCTTTGCACGAATCGACCATCTCTTGCGCGCGGGCGGCGCCGGCAGTAAGAAGCCACTCATTGCGATGGATGCGCCGGAACTTTGGGTTGAGGAACGGGCCTTCAAAGTGCACGCCCAGACAGCGAGCCCCCAGGGGCCAATCCTCTTCCAACTGGTTTGCCGCTTCGACAATCTCGGACGCTGCGTGGAGCATCGACTCCCACGGAGCGGTCATGACGCTGGCCACAAAGCCCGTCGTGCCCGTCTGCGCGTACGCGAGGCCGGCAACTGACACGGCGTTGCCTTGATCTCGATTGAAAAGATATTCGCCGGCGCCGTTCGTGTGCACGTCGATCAGGCCCGGAGCGATCGTGCTGCCGGCCGGCAGCGGATAATCCGAAGGGCCGTCGGCTGCAAGAACGCCGACGATTCGGCTGTCTTCGATTGCCAAACGCCCGAACGTCGACGTTCCATCGCCGACCGCAATAAAGGCGGGCCCAAGCAGGCGTTTGGACATTACACTGAGGTTCGGCGAATTGGCGCCAGCGCCTCGTGTCGATTCCTGAGGGGTTCCTGAGGAAACCGCCTCACGCGAAGGGGGGACGCAGCCCCGGGCCGGTGGCGCAGGCTATATCTTCATCAAGGTCAAGACGGATAAAATGCCGGTAGCGTCGTAGCATTTAAGACCTTGGATCCGACTCGGCTGTACACAGCCCGCTGTTCTTCGTCTTTCTCCGTGAGGGCCTTATGAGAAACGGCCCCTTCGTCCGCATCACGGGGACGATGCTCTTGACGGGCTTTTTGCTGCTATCGCTCGGTTTTGCCGTTGAGGGAACGTTCGAAACGCGCGCGCAGTTTGCCAACACGTTCGCGCGCCAGGCGCAGATCCAGCAAGCTCAGATCGATCTCGAAGAGTTGCTGCGCCTGCAAATCGATGAAGAGAACTCGTTGCGCGGCTACCTCCTGACGCGCGACCCGTTTTATACGGCCGAATACCGTTCGGCCGCTGCCGGCTACGACGAAAAAGAGAGCGCGATTCGCAAGACGCTGGGTGAGGAGGAGCTGCCCGGCGCCGACAAGCTCCTCATCGATTACGCGCACCTTCAGCTCGAGTGGCGCAATACCGTTGCCGCGCCGCTGCTGGCGCATCCCCGCCTGCGATTGCAAGAGCTGGACAAGAGAAACAAACTCTTCGCCGACTACGAGACGTTGACGGCCGCAGCGATTCGCCGCGAGCTGGAAGGCACCGGCGACGAACTCGCTCTCAGCACCCAGGAGCAGCTCGACCGTGCCTCCTACCTGCGGGCCGCGTGGGTGCTGGTTTTCGGCGTGTTCGCAATCGTTTTAAATACCTACCGCTCGCGCTTGAACCGCGAGCTCGAAGAAGAGCGCACCGTCACCGAAATTCTCCAGCGCGCCTTTAAGAGCGAGTCGACTCCGCTGCCGCATTGCGACGTCGGCAGCGCGTACCTGTCGGCCAGCAGCCACCTGGCGGTCGGCGGAGACGTGTTCGACGTCTATCGCCTTTCAGAAAACCGCGCGCTGATCTTGATCGCCGATATCAGCGGAAAGGGCGTCGACGCAGCCGTGCTGACGGCCTTCATCAAGTTCATGGTGCGCGCCATCGCGCTGCGAAACAGCGATCCGACTGCAATTCTTACGGAGTTTAACGTCGTTCTCTCCAAGGCGGTCGGCGACCCATACATCTTCGTCTCGATGTTCGTCGGCGTGCTCGATACCGATACGTTCCGCTTGACGTACGCGAGCGGCGGACACGATGCCGCTTTTGTGCGCCGGCCCAACGGCGTCGCCCAGCTCGCGGTTACCGGACCCGTACTGGGGGTCATGGAAGAGCCGTTCGGAACCGAGACGATTTACTTGCAGCCCGGCGATACGCTCGTGCTGGCCACCGACGGTTTGACGGAGGTTCGCAACCCAGCGGGCGAGCAGCTCTCGGACCAGGGCGCGATGGAGCTGATCGAACGGGCAAGCCCGGGAGCGCAGCAACTCGCAGACGAGATTGCCGCGAGCGTTCGGGCACGCGGCGGAAACCGCGTCGGCGACGATTTGGCGATCTTAGCGATTCGCGTCGTCGACGAGGACGTACCGCATGCGTAAGGCATGCGCCATCTTTATCGTCTGCTTGATCTCGATCTCGGGCAATGCGTGGGCCGACTGCCGCGTTCACAAGGGCGAGCACATCGTGCTCTATAGTACGACCGACGATCCCTCCGTGCTGATGTGGGATTCGCGCGCCCGCCTGCGCGAGTATCACGCCGCATCCTTCGACGAAGCTCAAGCGATGTTGCCGCACGCCCTGCTGGTTTCGCCCGGCACGCACGGTGACGTCGTCACGTGCATCTCCAGCTACGTACTTTCGCCGCTTTTTGCGACGCCGGACGATGCGATCGGCGTCTCGATCACGAGCGGGTCAATGAAGGGCATCGTTCGGTGGGTGCTGGGCTCCGACGTGCGGCCGCTCCACAAGAACTGACGCCGGCAAAAGCGCGGGCCGCTGCACGAAGGCGATTCCGTAGGCTCGCTGCAGCAGCGGTTCGGTGAGGACCGCGTCCGGCGAATCCAGCGCGAGCAGCGCTCCATCACCTAACAGCGCGATGCGGTCGGCGTAGCTTGCGGCTTCGTTGATATCGTGGAGCGCGCAGACGACGGTCTTTCCGGAGCGCGTGAGTCGCCGCAGCAGTGCGAGAATCTCGTGCGCGACGCCTACGTCGAGGTGACTGGTCGGTTCGTCGAGCAGCAGGATCGGAGTCTCCTGGGCAAGTCCCAACGCGATCCAAACGCGTTGGCGTTCCCCCGCGCTCAGCGTCGAAAATAGGCGGCCGGCAAAGGCTTCCAGGCGCACCGCGGCAAGGGCGCCGGCAACCGCATCCTCGTCGTGAGGCGCCGCGTTCCACTGCCACCAGCGATGGTGTGCGAAGCGTCCGATCGAAACGACGTCGCGAACGAGCAGCGACTCGAGAAAGACTTCGTCGCCGGTTACGAACGCGATCCGCTTTGCACGCTCGAGCGCCCGCAGTTGCGCGGCGGGCGTTCCGTCGATCGCTATCGCACCGCAGCCCACCCGGTGCAGTCCCGCGATCGCGCGCAGCAGCGTCGTTTTGCCTGCGCCATTGCGCCCCAGCAGCGCGACGAACTCCCCGGTCGCCACGCGCGCCTCGATGTCGCGCAGAAACGGGCGTCCGCCGACGTCGAGCGTGACGTCGCGCAGCTCGATCACCGGATCCTCAAATAAAGATAGAGAAATGCCGGGACGCCGATAAAGGCCAGTAAAACGCCGATCGGAAGCTCCGCCGGCGCGACGATCCGGCGGCACACGGCATCGGCGACCATGCACAGTGCGGCACCGATCGACGCGCAGGCCGGCAGCAGCACGCGAGCGTCCGAACCGACGATCCGTCGCCCGATGTGCGGAACGATCAGCCCGATGAAACCGACGAGTCCGGCGAGCACGACGCTGCTGGCCGCCAGGAGTGACGACGCGGCCAGCATGATCCACTGTGCGCGATCGACGTTGAGGCCGACGGAACGTGCGCGAAGCTCGCCGATCCGCAGCGCGTTGAGCGGTGCGGCGGTCGCAAACGCGAGCACGGCTCCGAGTGCCGCGTACGGGGCTGCCGTCGCCAGCTCGGGCCAACCGCGCCCGGCCATCGAACCTGCCAACCAAGCAACGACCGTACTGGCGTACTGGCTTGACTGCGCGCGAACCAGCGCCAGCGTGACGATCGCTGCGAAGAGCGTCGAGAGCGAAACGCCGGCCAGGATCAGACGATTGGAATCGATTCCACCACCGCGGCGCGCGAGCGCCGCGACGAGAACCGCCGCAGCCAGGCCGGCGACGAACCCGATTCCGGGCGTTGCGGCGGCCGACACTCCCGCTACGATCGCGATCGCGATTGCGGCGGCAGCCGCAGCGCTGACGCCGGTGAGATACGGATCGACCAGCGGGTTACGCAGCATGCCTTGAAGGACCGCTCCGCAGAGCGCGAGCGAGGCACCAACCGTTGCGGCAATGCAGACGCGCGGCAATCGAAGCTGCCAAACGATCGTGTGCAGCACGCCGGTTTCGTGCGGATGAAGCAGTGCCGACGCGACCGCCGCCGGCGAGAGCGAGGTTGCGCCGACGAACAGGCTCAAAACCGCGGCTGCGAGCGGTAAGAGCGCGAGCGCTACCGCTCTCACCGGCTTCGCAACTCGACCTGTACCGAACGTCCCGGCATCGGATATCCCGCGTAGAGCGCGTAGCGATCGTTGCCGAGATTGTAGCCGCGCACCTCGATCAGCAGCGACGTGGCCAATCGGTAACCGGCGTAGGCGTCGATCTGTGTGAAGTCGGCCGGCTGATAGGCCGAGTAGGCCGCAGAGAGAAACGGATCCGGCGCTTCCTGTGGCCCTTGCGCGCGAGCCTCGATCGTGAATCCGTCGAACCGGCTCGCCGGCGGCGCGCGGTAACGCAGTGCGGTCGTCACCGCGAAGACCGGTCCGCGCCCCGAGATTCGTTCGTCCGTGTCGCGATCTTGCGCTCGATAGAGGTTGACCACGCCGACGGTTGCCGACAAGCCGTGCTCCGAAGGCGTTTGCACGGAAAACGCCAGGCCTTGAATCGACGCGCGTCCGATATTCTCGGGAATGTAGAGCGGCGGCGGCGAGACGATCAGGTTCGAGCCGCTGGTCGTGAACCATCCGAGGCTAACGCCTCCCCAAAGCGTGGGCTCGTTGAGCGTAGCATCGCCGACGCGCGTTCGCTCCGCAACGAGATTGGGATTGGAGAAGCCCGGATAGTAAAGCTCCTCGGCGATCGGCGCACGAAACGCGGTAGCTGCGTTGAGGCGCAGCTGGAGCGTGCTGGTTAGCTGCGCGATGCCGCCGAGCGATGGCGAGTACGCGCCTCCCAAGCCGCCGTCGCGCTCCGCGCGCATCCCGGCGTAGATCTGATCGCCGTTGGTGGCGAACCATTGCGACTGTACGTAGGCCGCCGTCTGGGCGTACGCGTCGAAAATCGGCGAGTTATCCGCGGCAAAGGGCGAGCCGCCACCGGTGCCCTCGTCGACGCGCGCGATGCCCCGCATGAGATCGATGCCGTAGACTAGCCGCTCGCGAGCGTCGCCGACGACGTTGCGGAGGCTCGCCATCCAGTGCTGGTCGTCGAGCACTTGTGCGTAGGGTGGGTTCGACGTCTGTCCCGGCGACGGCGTGGGATAAAATGAGTTCGGACAGTTCGAATCGACCGGCGTGTTGCACGTATACGCAAGATCTTGCGACGAGTCGCCGATCTCGAGCGTGGCAGTCGAACGCGCGCCGTGCGTTTGTGCCACGAGCCGCACGTTATGGGCGACGTTGCTTTGTTCGCTCGTCGGCGAGAAGTAGCCCAGCTCGCCGGGCGCGCCGGCGAGGGCGCCGGTAAGATTTCCGGAGATCGTTAGATCGACTGCACCGATCGCGTGCCCGTAGCGCGCCGAGAGGCCCGTCAATCCCGCTTGCGCATTTTCGCGATTCGGCCCATTCTCCACGGAGAAGTCGTTGGTCGCATACGTGCGTTGAAACGAAAGGTACGGAGTTTGAAAGAGATACGTTTGCTCGGCAAACGATCCTGTTGAGAGCGTCGCGGAGCTGCGCGCGCTCGCAGGCGCCGTGATGATATTGATGACGCCTCCGATGGAACCCGAGCCGTACAGCGTTGAGCCGCCGCCTTCGACGACTTCGATGCGGTCGATCCCACTCACGGGGATCTGCTCGAGGTCGACGTCGTCGATCTGGCCGCCGGCGACCGGCAGGCCGTCGATCAGGACGAGAACTTGTTGCGAAGAGCTGCCGCGAATGCCGACGCTCGTGGAGGCGCCGAAGGCGCCGTAGCGCACGACGTCGACGCCGGGGACGGATTCGAGGGCGTCGGCCACGGTCCGATTACCGTTTTGCGCGATCTGGGCGGCAGTTACGACGTAGGTGGTGCGCGCGGTGCGTTGCGCGGATTCGACGCCCCGGTCGCTGGTGACGACGTGGGCGATTTGCGGGACGACCGCTGGGGTTGGGGAAGGCAACGGCAAAGCCGCGACGAGCGCGGCGAGCAGCGGGAACATGGCAATCCTTTCCTTGGCGCGAGGTGGACCTGCTCGAGCGTTTTGCGCGCATCCTGACTCGCGTGCCTCGACGGGCTCAGCACGCATACAGTGGCGCGACCGTGCCGGCTTCTCACCGGCTTCCCGCGCAAAACGTAGAATCGCCACTTGTGCAAATCCGAGCGGCGACCCTTTTCATTGCCCTGCTGGCGGCCTCGTGCGCCTCCCGTTCCGGTTCGGGCGCCGGCGGCGGCATCGTCACCTTGGTACCGTCGTTCGCCGACGACGTCTACGCGCTCGGTGCCGGGCGGCAGCTCGCGGCCGTCTCCGCCTTTACCGACGATCCGAGGGCCGCGGCGCTGCCGCGCGTGGCCGATTCGTCCAGCGTCGATGCCGAAGCGATCGTCGCGTTACGTCCCACCCTGGTGATCGGAATCCCCTCGCAGGCCCGATTGGTGGAACCGTTGCGCCGCGCGCACCTGCAGGTCGTGCTGCTCTCCGACGACGGCTACGATCGCATTTTCACGAACCTGCAGACGATCGGCGCGCTTGCCGGCCGCCGTCGCGAAGCCGAGACGCTCGTCGCGCGCCTGCAGGCGGAGACCGCGAAGCTGCACGCGCGCACGCTCCGGTTCGCTTGGCATCCCCGCGTATTTGTGGTCCTTGATGGCGCACCGGTCTGGACGGCCGGCGGGGGCTCGTATATTTCGAAGCTCGTGACCATTGCGGGTGGGCGCAACGCTGCCGCGGATCTCGCCGCCGCCTACGCTCAATACAGTAGCGAAGCGCTGCTGGAAGACCGGCCCGACATGCTGATCGCGGATCGCGCCGCGCATCTACAGGCGGCACTCGATCGC
>JABCZE010000046.1 GCA_013289785.1 Vulcanimicrobiota bacterium
ATACGCGCGCGGTCGCGAAACTGCGATAACGTCACCTCGTTGGACGAGCCGCTCCAGCGCGCCGAGCGCCACGGCTTCAAGCAGATTGGCGGCCGTGGCAATCGCGCCCGGCTCAACGGCATCGAGTGCGTGTTCGTTTAGAACCGTGAGCACCGCTGCTTCGTCGGGACTTTCCGCATCGGCTGTGTTTGCGGACTCCGCTCCTTCGACGACCCCACCGCCCAGCAGCACCATTGGCGACGGACGCCGCAACACAAACGCAACGCCGGGAAAAGCGACGACCGGCTCGCGCAAGTGCAGCGTCGCGCGCACTTCGCGGCCGGGTTCGGGCACCTGCCCCGCGACGAGCGTGCCGAGCACTTCGGCCGAGCCGACGTAGGCCCGCACCGGCGTTCGGCGCACAAACAGGCCCGCGGCACTTTCCAACGGCGTGAAACGAACGGCGAAGCTTTGGCCGGCGGAAAACTCTTTGCCGACAACGGCTTGGCCTCGAGCGATCTCGCGGCGATCGATGCCCGCAAGGTTTAGCGCGACGCGCGAACCTGCCTCAACTCTATCTCGAACGGCGTCGAAGACGCCGATGCTGCGAACGTGCGCCCGCGCGCCGCCGGGTTCGAGCTTGAGGTCATCGCCGGTTTCG
Organism: Vulcanimicrobiota bacterium; assembly: GCA_013289785.1. Lineage (GTDB taxonomy): Bacteria > Vulcanimicrobiota > Vulcanimicrobiia > Vulcanimicrobiales > Vulcanimicrobiaceae > Cybelea. Next base: position 641 of record JABCZE010000046.1, read on the forward strand.
ATGCTTCCCTGCATCAGCGTTCCGGTTACAACCGTGCCGAGACCGGCCAAAGTGAAGACCCGATCGATCGGCAGATAGACCGGAGCCGACTGTTTACGCGGCGGCATCTCCGCCAACTCGCGACGCAACAGTTGCCGAAGCTCCGCCACGTTCTCTCCCGTTAGTGCGGAGACGGGAAAAATCGGCACAGTCGCCGCGATGCTTCCCTGGAGTTGCCGTTCGATGCGACGGCACGCTTCGTCGCGCTGCGCGACCTCTAGCAGGTCGATCTTGCTCGCAACGACGACGACGCGGCGCACGTTGAGAAACTGCAGGATCGCGAGATGCTCCAGCGTCTGCGGCATCACGCCTTCGTTCGCGTCGACGACGAGCAGCAGCAGCTCCATGCCCGCGGCGCCCGCAAGCATGTTATGCAGGAACCGTTCGTGGCCGGGAACGTCGACGATCCCGCCCTCGACGCCGTCGGGAAACCGCAGGTGCGCGAAACCAAGATCGAGCGTCATGCCGCGCGCGCGCTCCTCCTCCCAACGATCGGGATTGGTTCCCGTCAAAGCCTCGACGAGCGCCGATTTGCCGTGATCGACGTGCCCAGCCGTTCCGATAACGTGCAACTACGTCCCGAACCGCGGAAATTGAATTCGATAGTCCGCGAGAATCTCTCCGGCGGCGCGAATCCCCGACTGTGCGCCGCCCTCCATGAAGCCCTGATACTCTACCGACGTGTGCTCGCCGGCGAAATGCACGCGACCTTGGGGACGCGCCTCGTGACCGGCGATCGTCGTGCACTGTCCGACGAGCCAGCACGAGTAGCTCGCCAAAATGTTCGGATCGGCTTGCGCGTTCCCGAACGTCGCGCGGCCGTTCCACGTCTGCGCGACGCCGGGCCAGATGTGCTCGAGCTGCTCGAAGAAGTCGCGCACGTGCTGCTCGACCGCGGCGGAATCGCCGATTCGCGCGTACGGCATGGGCGGCACGTCGACCATGCCCGGCGGCCCCGCGGTAAAAACCTCAATCAGTCCGTCCCCGCCGCGTTGGCCGAGCGAGTAATCGAGTGCGCTCTGCACGCGCAGTGTCGTCCAAATCTGCCCCGTTGTCGGCTCCGGCCACGGATGCCGGGCGCGCATCCATTCGCGCCGGTCGAACTGTAGGTGGAGTTTCGTATGGAAGCCGTAGCCGAGGTTCTCGATTGCGTTGATCTTCGCGCCATCGAAGCCGGCGCCGGAATAGTCCACCGCGCGCAGCGCGATGAACGGCAGCGCCAGCACGACGCGGTCGGCGAGCACGACGTCGGCCGCTCCGTCGTTATTGAAGGTCAACGCGTAGGCGCCGCCTTTCGACTTGCCGATGGCGGTGAGCCGCTGCCCGAGGCGGATGCTTCCGGCCGGCAGCGTTGCGGCGATTGCCTCGGGCAAGGCCTGGCTTCCCGCGGCCATGATGTAGCGCTGATCCGAATACCCAAGCACGTTGAGTTCGTGGTTCTGCGCGAACCAGCGCTGCTGGCCGAGCTGCAGCACGAGGTTGAGCGAGCTCAGCTCCTCGATCCCGCGGCCGTACTCGTTACGATACGATTGCGCGATCAGCCGCCCCAGTTGCGAGTCGAGCCCGCGCGGCACGTATCGGACGATCCAGTCGCGCATGCTCATCGCGTCGAGCCGCCGCGCTTCCGGTGTCGCATTTGCGTAGGTCGTCGTCGGATCGACCTTCGCCAACTGCGCCTGCAGTATCGGATAGATTGCGGCAAAATCGCGGTCGGCATCGGTCATCGCATAGTAGCGGCCGCCGAGAAAACAAGTATCGCGCGCGTGCGGCGGCCGGCCTGCGTACGTGTCGAGCAAGCCGAGATTGAATCGGCGCGCGAGCGCGTGCATCGCGAGATGCGTCGAGTCGATCATCGCGCCGCACCACTCAGTGTGCTGCCCGTCGTCCCAATACGCGCGCTCCGAGTGCATGCGGCCGCCGACGCGGTTGGCGGAATCGTAGAGGGTCGCGGCGATGCCGGCATCGCGCAGGCGGCGCGCCGTCACCAGTCCGGCGATGCCCGCTCCCACGATGACGATGCGCTCTTGCCGGCGCGGACCGGCCGCCACCGTCCCGAGCACCGCCGCCGAGCCTGCAAGAAAGGCATGCCGTTTCACACTATAGCTTGACGCTGAGGTCGGCGAAGAAACCGAACGGCTGCCGCACCGACGAGATGCCGACCTCGGTAATGTTGTAGAACGTTCCATAAGGATAGCGCAGTTGCGCGGGCGGATTCTTCACGAAGTTTCCCGCCGGAGCGAGGATATTCGACGGCAGATTCGAGTAGACGCACGTCACCGAGTTGTCCCACGCGTATCCGCGCTGAAAGCACTGGTTGTAGAGGTTGACGGCTTGCACCGTGAGCGTCGTGCGCGGACTGACGTCGTAGCTGGCCTGCAGGTTGAGCGTCAGCTCGGCGGGCTGAATAAACGCTCCGAGATTATCGAAATGCCCGCTATAGGGATCGGGTAGGAAGATCGCGCCGGCCGAACCGCCCGAACAGGTCTTACCCGGCGTCAACGGCGTGTTACCGGGCTCGCGCGCGCATGTCTGTGGCACGTAGCCGGGCCATACCAGCGGCGAGCCGTAGTTCGAGCCATCGCTGTAATGCAGCGACGGCGTTACCGCGAATCGCCCGTGCCGATAGTTCAGGATGAGTGAGGCGACGTCGGGGACTTCGTAGCCGTTGGCCGCGTTGAAGGGGCTGGGTATCACGTCGTACGGCGTGTACCACCCGCTCGGGTCGAAGAGCGGCTGCAGCGCGTCGCGGTAGTAGGGGTTGGGAATCTCGAGCCGCCCGTGATCGCGCGTACCCGATTGCGTATTGCGCAGAACCGCCTCGGCGTTGCCGGCATACGCGCCGCTGCCGCAGGCCGCCCAGTTCGGCGACGACTTCGTGACCCTCGCGCACGCCGCGGTATAGGAGTTGTACAGCTCGACCTGCGTGTTGAGCGCGTCGATCACGCTCACTCCGTTGATCGGCGAGAAGCGGATCTGGTTCTCCGTGTGCGTGTAGGAGAGCTGCGACGAAAAGCCGTCGCGGCTGAAGTCGCCATACTGCAGCGAGAACTCGGCGCCGTAGGAACGCTGCGTACCGGCGTTGAGCCCGGCGAGCGTCCCTTCAACGGGATTGATCGCTTGGAACTGCAGCTCATTGCTCGTATTACGGTAGAACGGCGTGATCTTGTACGACAGCTTCGTACCCTTCACGTGCTTCTCGAGCGAAAGGTCGAAGTTGTCCGACGTATCGGGGGAGATGTCGTGGTCGGGCGTATGGTAGCCGTACGGATAGAACTGCGCGATGAAGGACGCGAGATTTTGCTGAAAGGTGTTGTACTGGTAGTACGACGAGCCCTCGGCGCGCGCGTACTTGCCGGCCGACCCGCGGATCACCGTATCTTGGTCGAGCGTATACGTAAACGAGAGACGCGGCTGAAAGACGTAGGCGACTTGTTCTCCCGCACCCACGTTATACAGGCCGAGACCCGGATCGGTGAGCGGCGCGAATCCGGGCGAACAGCTCCCGAGCCGATCGTGCTTTGAATTCCAGCGCCATTGCGTCGCCTTTCCGGGCGCGCCGCAAAACTCGTTATTGTACGCGTCGAACCAAAACTGACGCGCGGGGTAGCCGTTCTCGAGGTCGTTCGTAAAGTAGGCGAAGCGGTCGATGCGCGCGCCCAGGTTGACGACGAGCCGGTCGTTGGGCTGCCAGAGATCGGTGATTGCCGCGGAGCCGAATCGGGGCGTGACGTTATCGACTTGCGCGCTGGAACCGTTCTCGGTCATCATCCAGCGCGCGCCGGCGAGCGCAGCCGGCGAGGTGCCGGGCGCGTAGCCGGGCGTCAGGTTGAAACTGTACTTACCTTCTCCCGGATAGCAGCCGCCGGGTGAAAGGCATCCGCCCTGGCTCCCTGCATCGAAGCAGCTCCACGGCTGGCCGGTCGTGTAGTTGTAACACTTGCCGTTGGGCGTGCCGTAGCTGGATAGGATCGTGCCGAGGCCCGTTGGCGCGAGGCTCGTCGTGAAGGGATCGGTCGAGCTGAAGGCCGCGTTATATGTTTGCAAGCGCTGCGTCATGTACGACGCTTCCGCGGTGAGCAGATTCTGGGTCGAGAGTTGATTGGCGTAGATCAGGCTGCTGCCGTAACCATGCTCGTAGACTTCGTAATCGGCCGGATCAGAGCCAAAGACGAGCTGCGCGCTGTTGGGGCCGTTGATGAACCAGTTCGAGTACGCGCCCCAGACCAGCGCGCGCAAATACGAGCGCGAGTCGAAGTTTTTTTGGTACTGGAGCTTCTCGATCGAATAGCCGTTCCAGTTGCCGTCGCGATCGCTCGGGTCGATCGGGCCGCCCACCGCGCGGTCCGTCGGACTGCTGGGAAAGAGCCCGACGCCGACGGCATTGGGGTTGGGCGCTTGCATCAGCCCGCCGCGATAATAGAGCGAGTCGAGATACGGCATCGGATACCCGATGCCGGTCTCGTTGCCGGTCGCCGGCGTGTAGCCGATGTCGTTGGCCGAGCTGTAAAACTGGGCGGCAATGCCGCCGGTGACGTAGAGCAACTGCACGTCGTCGCGCAGCGGCGAGTCGCGGTGCGGAATGCCGATGTGCAAATTGACCACGTTTTCGCGATCGAAATCCGCGGCCTGTGCGTAGCTATATCCCGGCTGGGCGATGAATCCGTAGTTCGGCGCCTTTCCGCCCGAGCCGTCGAGAATGTTGTAGACGTTATTATTGCTCGGCACCGAGAGCGGATAGAAGTAGAGCGGCTCGCTGACCGCGCCGAATTGATCGCCGTAACGGAAGGTCTGATTCGTGCCCGACAAGCCGACGTAATACGAAAAATTCCGGTCGGGTGTTGCTCCGGCGACTTCGACGGTGGCTTGATGGTAGTAGGCCGGCCCGCCGATGCCAAAGTCGGCACTAGCATAGCCGGGAAAGGTACCGGTCTTGATGACTTGGTTGATGTAGCCCGCGAGACCGGACGAGTTGGACGTGGCCGGCGTGCCGCCCGTATAGACTTGCACCTCCTGATTTCCCAACGACGTCAGCGTAGCAATCGGAGCGAGATCCGACTGGCGCGTCGTCGGAATACCATCGAACTCGTAGGCAACTTGGTCGACGTCGCCTCCACGAATGTACACGCTCTGATACCAGCCTTGCTGGTTTGAAGGAATATTGACGCCGGGGGCGCTCGCGATCGCGCCGTACGCCTGCGTCAACGAGCCCGAACCCGAGAGCGTCGCGGCCGCCTTCTGTCCGGCAGAGTTAATCGAAAAGACGTCGCTGGTTACCCCCGAGTGCACCAGTGACTGCGCCGACCGGGACGTCGTGCGCGCGATCGTCCGCAGCGTTTTTTGCAGGGTGAGCGCGACCGTTGCCGACTGGTCGGCCGCGATCGTGACGCCGGGTGCAGATTGCGGATCGTAACCGGGTTTTGACGCGTTGACGGTATAGGTGTCGGGCTGTAGGGATATGAACGAGAAGGCGCCCGCGGAGTCCGAGACGGATTGCGCGGTCTGCGAGGGCGAAACCGCGGTAACGGTCGCCCCGGCGATGGGCGCGTGGGTTGCCGCGTCGACCACCCGGCCGCGCAGCGTACCCGTCGTTCCCGCTCTCGCTTCGATAGGCATGGCAACCAGGATGACGAGCGCGACAATTCGCTTGAGCACGTGCCTCCTCGACGGCCAACCAGGGCCCTAAAGATGACCGCCTTTACATGCGCCGAATGTAACTTCCTCGCCACCGCCAGAATCAACACGTGAGGCTTTGAACACCGTTACGCAACCATCGCTCGAGCAGCGCCGCCACGACAACGTGGCGCGCGGCGTCGCGACCGCCCATCCAATCTGGGTGGACCGCGCCGCCGGTGCGACGCTATGGGACCGCGACGGCCGCCGCTACCTCGACTTTGCCGGCGGAATCGGCACGCTCAACGCCGGCCACGCCCACCCCAAAGTCGTCGCGGCGATCGCCGAGCAAGCTGCCCGATTCACGCACACCTGCTTTCAAGTCGCGGCGTACGAGCCATATCTTCGCGTCGCCGAAGAGCTTAACCGGCGCGCACCCGGCTCGGCTCCCAAAAAGACGCTGCTGCTGTCGACGGGCGCCGAGGCGACGGAGAATGCGATCAAAATTGCACGCGAGTACACCCGCCGTCCGGCGGTCATTGCGTTCACCCACGGATACCACGGCCGCACGCTTTTGGCACTGACGATGACCGGAAAGAATGCGCCGTACAAGCAGCACTTCGGCCCCTTTTGCAGTGAAGTCTATCACGCGCCGTTTCCATTCGAACTACACGGCGTATCCACGCGCGATGCGTTGTCGGCGCTCGACGAACTCTTCGAAGGCGTGGTCTCCCCCGATCGTGTCGCGGCAATTATCATCGAGCCGGTGCTCGGTGAAGGCGGCTTCGTGCCCGCGCCCGTACCGTTCCTCAAAGAGCTGCGGCGCATCACGCGCGAGCGTGGCATCGTTTTGGTTGCCGACGAAATCCAAACCGGATTCGGACGCACCGGACGACTCTTTGCCTGCGAACATTACGACCTCGAGCCGGACATCATCACGGTCGCGAAATCGCTGGGCGGCGGCCTTCCGTTGGCAGCGGTGATCGGGCGAGCCGAGATCATGGACGCGCCCGAGCCCGGCGGGCTCGGTGGTACCTTCGCCGGCAATCCGGTCGCCTGCGCGGCGGCGCTCGAGATCCTCGAGATCATGGACGAAGCCTTCCTTGAGCGGGCGCGCGAGGTCGGGGTACGTATCGAATCCGCGCTGCGTTCCATGCAGTCGCGATTCAAAGAGATCGAGGACGTTCGCGGGCTGGGAGCGATGATGGCGATGGAGCTTTCGCGCGATGCCGGCGCGATCGTCGACGCCGCTCGCGCGCGCGGACTTCTCCTGGTGCTGGCCGGAAAGCGCGACGTCGTTCGGATCCTCGTTCCGCTGGTGGTAAGCGACGCGGAGCTCGACGAAGGTTTGGCGATCCTCGAGGCAGCCGCGGCGGAGGCGTACGCGGCATGACGAACGCCGGGGGAGAGCGCGAGCGCGCCGTCTACGAATACACGCAGCGCGTTCTGGCGCTCATCGCGAAGACCGACGACGTAACTCCCGAGGAGGCGTCGTGGATCACTCGCGAAACGGTCGACTCTTTCCGCGACCACGTCAATCCCGGGTTTCTCGAATACCGCAAGGCGACCGACGCGCGCGAGGCCGGAGCGGTCGTCGAATGGTCCGATGCCGGGCCCAACTCCTATCGCGACGTAAACGGGCGCAAGTATCTCGACTGCTTGGGCGGCTTCGGCATCTTTAACGTCGGGCATCGCCATCCCAAGGTCGTCAAAGCGGTGAGCGATCAACTGCGTCGCCAGCCGCTGCACAGCCAAGATCTGCTCGACCCGCTGCGCGCGATGCTGGCGAAAACGCTGGCGATGCTGGCACCGCCAGGACTCGACCACAGCTTCTTCTGCAATAGCGGCACGGAAGCGGTGGAGGGCGCACTGAAGCTGGCGCGCGCCTTCAATCCCGCAAAACAGACGATCGTTGCGGCGACCAAAGGCTTTCACGGCAAGAGCTACGGCGCGCTCTCGGCAAGCGCCAAAGCGGAGTTCCGGCGGCCGTTCGGCCCGATGCTGCCGAACATCGAACACGTGCCGTTCAACGATCTTCTCGCGTTGCGCGACATGATGACCTCGTGCCGTGCCGTCGGCGAGGACGTCGGCGCGGTTCTGTTGGAGCCGATCCAAGGCGAGGGCGGCGTGAACATCCCCGACGACGATTACTTGCCGGGCGTGCGGGCGCTCTGCGACGAGTTCGGCGCGCTCTTCATTCTCGACGAAGTGCAGACCGGGATGGGGCGAACCGGGAAGATGTTTTGCTGCGAACACTACGGTGTGGCGCCCGACCTGATGTGCTTGGCCAAAGCCTTCGGCGGGGGTGTGGTGCCCG
>JABCZE010000047.1 GCA_013289785.1 Vulcanimicrobiota bacterium
GTGCGGGTAATCAGCGGCGAGGTCGGGGTCGATTCAAATCGAGCGATGTCGCTCAAATAGACGATTCCGCCGCTCGACGAACGAATCGCGACCGACTTTAGGATATCGATGCTCGTTTGGTACGATTGCGGATAGATAACCTGTACCTGCTCCAAACCGGCGGTCGTCTCGAACTGCGTCGCGACGTTGCCGCCAAAGGCAGCGCCCGCTGCCTGAGCGGCCTGGCCGAGATCCACCCCCAGTGCCTGCGCCTTGTCCCGGTCGAACTGGATCGAAATTTCCGGTGCAAGCTGCGTGCCGGTGCTGTTGACGCTCGTTGCGCCGGGGACTTTCTCGAGCAGCTCGAGCACTTGCTGGGCGTACGGAGTCGGATCGCCTCCCGTTACGTCGGTCACGAGAAAGTCGATCGGCTGTGCGTTTCCGCCGGTCGTCGAGGTTGACGGGACGACGACGGCGGTAACGTCGCGCGGGAGATTTTTCTTTACGATCGCTCGGAACTGTCCCAACCAGTAGTTGGTGGAGTGCTTTCGATCGTCTTTGAGCCAGACGTGCACCTGGCCCACGTTGTTTTGCGAAACGAATCCACCAAACGGGGCCGCATAGGCGCCGGCGACCGCGGTATTCGCGAACGTATCGGACGTGCTGAGGATCTTTTGCTCGAGGCCGAACGTGCCTTTCTCCACCGTCTGGATGGGCGTCCCGATCGGATACATCAGCTGAATGAAGATTTCGCCGCGGTCGACGGGTGGAATGAACTCCTCGCCCACTGCGCCCACGCCAACCATCGCGATCGCGAGAACAAACGTGCCCGCGCAGAACAGCGCGACCAACCGGCCGTGGTCCAGGCTCCAGGGCAGCGCCCGCTGCGTATACCAGGTTCGAAGGTCGTCGAACTTATTCCCAAACCAATCGACGACGCGCCACGGCTTCCAGTGCGAACGCAGGGCCCAGAGGCCCGCCAGCGTCGGTGTGATCGTGAACGAAACAAAGAGCGAGGTTAGGGTCGAGATCACGACCACGATCGCAAACTCCGCGATCTGCCGGCCGACCTGTCCCCCAATGAACGCAATCGGTAGGAAGACGACGACGTCGACGAGAGTAATCACGACCGCCGCGGCCCCGATTTCCTCGCGGCCTCGGACGGCGGCCTCCTTCGGTGGCTGCTTGAGCTCGGTAAAGTGCCGCTCGATGTTCTCGAGCACGACGGTCGAGTCGTCGACGAGAATCCCGATCACCAGCGACATGCCCAGCAGCGAAATCGTATCGATCGTGAGGTGCATCGCCTTCATGACCGTAATCGCGATCGCCAAGGAGGTCGGAATCGAGACGCAGACGACGATCGCGCTGCGCCACGACCGCAGAAAGAAAATCATGGCGATGCCGGTCAGCAGGATCGCCAGCATGAGGGTGCGCGTGACGATCGTGATCTGCTGCTCGGTAAACTTCGATTGAACGTTGATGACCCGGAACTTAATTTCCGGGAACTGTCGCTCGACGGCCGGCAGAGCGCGCAGCACGTTGTTGGAGGCGTCGACCTCGCTGCCGGTTGCCGACTTCTGGACCTGCAAAAAAAGCCCGGCCCGGCCGCTGATGTGGGCGTACTGGAGACGCGGCTCGTAGCCTTCCGTCACGGTCGCCACGTCGCCGACACGCACCACCGAGTTGGACGCAGTCCACGGGTCCACCACCCCCGGCAGTGCCGCGACGCCGCCGCCGTAGCTTTCCACTTGGGCTCCGGTTGAGTTCGCCGTGTTCGCGTTGCCCGTGCCGGCCGCCCGGATGATCGCAAGGTTGCGAACGCTGTCGAGGTTTTGAATGTCGCCGCGGATATCGATTGTCGTCTGGCGGTTGGGCTCGTACGCAAAGCCGCCAGGCACCCGTTGGTTGTCCGCCTGCAGTGTTGTAATAATGTCGTTCATCGTCAGGTTCGCCGCGGCAAGCCGCGCCGGATCCACGACGACTTCATACGCCGGCGTCACGAGACCGCCGACGTTGGCAAACGAAATCCCCGGGACTTGTTCGAGCTGCGGCGCGATGACGTTAACCGCATACAGCGCCAACCGCGACAGCGAGAGTTTCTGCGAGTAAATCGCGAGGGTGACGACGACCGACTGCGTGGGATCGTAGAGGTTGACCGTCGGTGGCGTGAGGTTTGTCGGAAGGTACTTTTCCGCCGCTTGAATGGCTTTATTCGTCAGCGCAAGGTCGGTCGCGGAATCGGAGCTGATATCGAAGATGGCGGTGATCGACGCCTGGCCCTGTTCGACGACCGAGTTGAAGGTTTGCAGGTCGGCAGTGCCGGCGAGGTTCTGCTCGATCGGCGCGACGATGTTGTCGCGCATCTCGGTCACCGAGGCGCCGCTGTACTGCACCTGAATCGTGACGGTAGGCTGACTAACGTCGGGATACAGCTCCTTGACGATCGTGGCAGTCGAAAGAATCCCTGCGAACATCATCAAGGCCACGATGACAAAGACGAGCGTCGGCCGCTCGATGAAGAGCCGGGTGAGGCTGAACTTCACTGCCGGTATGAGACCTTTTCGCCGTCGCCGACGCTGGTTTGACCGTTGCTCACGATGCGCGTGCCGGCACGCAGCCCGCTGACGACCGAGGTGGTACCGTCGCTGCCGACCTCCGTGACCGTGGCCGTCTTGACCGTGTCGTCGGGCTGTACCGTAATGACCGCATCGTGATTATCGTCGGTGAAGGCCGTGACGGGCACGCGCACGCCCGCCACGGGTAAGGTTGCAATCGTGCCCTGCACGACCATGCCCGGACGCAGCCGTTGCCCCGGATTGGCGAGCAATACTTTGACCTGAAAATCGGTCGAGCCCGGATTGATCTCGTTGAGCACGCCGGCGACGCGCCCCACGAATCGTTCGTTGCCTTCCAGGTCGGCAGCCGTAACCGTTGCCTGCGACCCATTTTGGATGCGCGCGACCTCTTCACTGGACGCATGAAGCACGGCGTAGATTGGATTGACCTGCTGCAACGTAAAGATTTCACGCGAGCCGGGATACTCGCCCGGATTGAGGTTGCGATTGACGACCACGCCGTCGATCGGCGAAAGGATCGTGGCCTTGGCGATCTGCACGCGCACCTGATCGGCCTGCGCGAGTGCCACCTTTTCTTGAGCCGCCGACTGCTGCACGGCCGACGCCTCCAGACCCTGCCCGGAGAGCGTTCCATTTGCTTGAACGTTCGACTGCGCCGCCGACAGGGTTGAGTTGGCCGTCTCGAGACTCTGCTGGTCGTTGTGAACCAGCGTCGCCTGCGCATCGACCGCTTGCTGCGAGATGTAACCCTGGTTCAAGAGATTCTGATCGCGCGTGAGGTTCATCGTATCGTTGGTGAGCGTTTTTTGCGCTTGGCGCACCGCCGCTGTGTCGGCGCGCAACGTATCGACACCCTGCGCGATCGACAGCCCACCCTGAAAAACGGTGTGAACGGTGTTGGCATGGCTGCTGTTTGCGGTCGCAAGATCGGACTGCAGCTGCGCCTGCAAATCGGCAGTGTCGAGCCGCGCCAGCACCTCGCCGGCGTGCACGCTGTCGCCCTCGCGCACGTAGACGGCGTTGGTCGGCTCCGAAAGGCTGCTTTGGACGGCCACGTTCTGGTAGGGCGCGACGACGCCGGCCAACCGCCGGGCCGGCTCGATGCTGCCATAGGCGGCAAGCGTCGTTTGCACGTAGGGCGCTTGGCTAGCTTGCGCAGCCGGGCGGCCGCCGCAGCCGCTTGCGGCTAGGGAGATCAACGCAACACCGAGGAACACTGGAAAGACGCCGTCGCTTCGTTTCATTGGCTTCGAAGATTTTACCGAAAGCGGCGGTCCGCAGTCCTGGAGTGAGTCTGAGAATGGACGTAGCCGGCCAAAGGCCGCGGGTGCTCGTGGTCGACGACGAGCGGGGCCTACGAGAGCTTCTCGAGTACGGCCTAGGCCGTGCCGGCTTCATGGTGCGTAGCGTAACCGAAGGCTCGGCGGCTCTGGCGCTCTTGAGTTCCTGGCCGCCCGACGTGATCGTGCTCGACGTGATGCTGCCCGACGGCGACGGCTTCACGCTCTTGCCGGAGATCCGCCGCTTGACTACGGCACCCGTCGTCATGCTCACCGCGCGCACCGAAATTGCGGAAAGAGTCGCCGGCCTTTCGGCCGGCGCCGACGATTATGTCGGCAAACCGTTCGATTTCGAAGAACTCGTTGCCCGGCTACGCACGCTGCTGCGCCGCCCCGCAATGGAGCTTCGCGAAACCCTAACCTATGCCGATCTCAGCATCGACGCGCCTAGCCGCGCGGTCTATCGCGGTAATCGGCGAATCGAGTTATCCGCGCGCGAGTTCGATTTGCTGCACGTACTTGCCCAACGCGCCGAAGAAGTGCTAACGCGTTCGGAACTGCTCGACCTCGTCTGGGGCATCGATCGCGACGTCATCCCCAACACCGTCGAGACGTACGTGTCGTTTCTGCGCGCCAAGGTCGATAGCGGCGAGCCGGTAAAGCTGATTCACACCCTTCGCGGCCTCGGCTACTCGTTGCGGACCGGTGCGCAGTGAGAACGCGATTGGCGCGCCGCATGCAAACGCTTGCGGCAATCGAGATTTCGATCGTGCTCGCGGCCGTCATCCTCGCCGGCGCGCTCTTCGCCTTCGGTGCCTACGTTCGCAGCGTGTCGAACGAGCTGAGCGGCACGCTGGTGCAACTTCAAACCGCGCTGATGCGGAGTCCGCTCCCCGATGCGCGCGCCGGTGGAATCTTTGCGGCATCGTTGCTGCTGGGAAGCGGCAGCGAGATTGTGTTTCTGGACGCAAACACTCGCGTCGCGGTCTACCGGGCCCGTCGAACGGATCCAAAGCCTGTGGTGACGCTACGGCCTCGCGGAGATCTCTCCGGCGACCCGCGCGCCTCGGGACCGTTTTCGCGCGTCATTCTCGGTCTCGCCACCGCCTTCGGCCTTACATCGCTTTACGCGCACGTCGGCAACGTCTACGTGGTCGTCAAGAGCAACGATGCGGCGCTCGTGCGCACCGTTACCTCATTCACGCTACCCCTGCTCGTCGCGCTGGCGCTCGCCGTGATCTGCGCGACCCTCGTCGCGCGAGCGCTTACCCGGCAGGCCTTGCGGCCGCTCGACGACGTTACCGCCGCGCTAACGAGGTTTGCGTCGGGTGACCTAACGCCGCAACCGATCGCTGCCGACGAACGCCACGAGCTTGGGTCGCTGGCCGCGGCCTATAACGGTGCGATCGAACAGATGGAGCGCGCATTTGCGGCGCGCGACCGGGCGAACACCGCGATCCGCCAGTTCATTGCCGACGCCGGCCATCAGCTGCGCACGCCGCTGACCGTCGTGCAGGGGTTCATCGCAATCCTGCGCCGGGGCGGCATCGAAAGTGCGCCGGACCGCGATCGCATCTTGCAGACGATGAACGATCAAAGCCGCATCATGGGTGCGCTGATCGATAAACTGATCCTCTTGGAGCGCTGGGAGGGCTTGCAAGCCGCGGCCCCGGCGGCGCCAATCGACGTCGGAACGCTCGTCGCCGACTTGATCTCTCCGATTGCCGACGCGCACCCGGAACGCCACTTCGACGTCTCGACGCAGAGCGGAGTGCTGGCGGCAATCGATCCGACGGAGCTGGGTTACGTTGTAACGAATTTGACCGACAACGCCGTAAAGTACGGCGAAGGCGATATTGCCGTTCGGGTGAGCGCACGTGACGGAACCGCGCTCATCGAGGTTGCCGATCGCGGGCCAGGGATTCCCTCAACCGACGCAGCGCGCGTTTTCGATCGCTTTTATCGCGGAGCGCAGCGCGACGTGGCAGGCTCGGGGCTCGGCCTTGCGATCGTTAAGCGCGCCGTCGAGCGCGCCGGAGGAACGATCTCGCTGGCTACCAGCCCCAACGGCTCGCGCTTCACGGTGCAGCTTCCGCGCGCGTGACTCCCAGTGTCATCCTGACCCTTCGACTCCGCTCAGGGCTGCGCTTCGCGCAGGCGATAAGGAATTTTGAGTGGCGAGAACTCGGAGAGGGTGAGATTCGAACTCACGGAACGCGATTAACGTTCGCCCGCTTTCGAGGCGGGTGCCTTCAACCACTCGACCACCTCTCCAAAGCTGAGGGTTGGGACGCTTGGGGGGCTAACCCTTCTTCACGCCGGCGCGCTTGTGGCGAAAGAACTCTTGCAGTTGCGCGGCGGCTTCGGTCTCCAGAACGCCCGGCGTGACCTCTAGCCGGTGGTTTGTGAGCGGCGAGCGCAGCACGTCGAAAGCGCCTCCGTCGGCGCCGCCCTTGGGGTCGCGCGCGCCGTAGACGAGCCGTTTGACGCGGGCTGCGATCATCGCGCCCGCACACATAAGGCACGGCTCTTTGGTCACGTACAGCGTCGCGTCGCTCAGACGCCACGTGCCAAGACGCTGCGCGGCCTCGCGTAAAAGCAGCATCTCAGCGTGCGCGGTGGCGTCGCGCCGGGACTCTTTTTCGTTTTTCGCTTCCAGTACGATGCCGCCGCTAACGAGCACCGCGCCGATCGGCACGTCGCCGGCGTAGGCTGCCTGCTCGGCAAGCTCGAGCGCTCGGCGGAGATAGACTTCGTCTTCAGTCATGCAGCGATGCGCGCCCGGAGGGATTCGAACCCCCGATCCCAGCCTTCGGAGGGCTGTGCGTTATCCAGCTACGCTACGGGCGCACGGTTTGACGTCAACGAGCTGCGTCCGGCGGCGCGCCGGCGCTTGGGATGTGCTTGAAGAGATCGAGCTTATGGTCCACCAGCGTACGATAGAACTTGCGCACGCAGTCGGGGTGTCCGAAGAAGTACGTTCTCGCGTACGCCAGATCTTCTCCGGAGCTATCCGGCACGTAATGCGAGATTTCGATTTCCTCCATCTGTGCCCGATCGACCGGATGGGGACAGAAATCGCATGGAATCGTTGACATGACTTTGATTACCTCAGAATGAAGCCGGCCGCCTCTGCTGGAGCGGCCGGACCCCTGACGTTCTGGCTCGGGTAGGACTTGAACCTACGGCCAAGGGCTTATGAGTCCCCTGCTCTACCACTGAGCTACCGAGCCGTAGCCGCCACGCGCGGTTTCGAGACCGCAGTATACCAGGACCGCTCCAGGCGGACAACCGGTTCCGGCGCGGGTCCCCTAAGCGATTCGGCGGTCGCTTGGAAGTTACTTTCCCACGGCGCCAGGGGCTCAGCGGTTGCGGGCATATGTCTGGCCGCCTGTGGCCATGCAACGTAGAACTTTGCGCGCGAGCCCGAGATACAAATGGTACGCCCTGGCTGCCATCATGCTGGCTGCGGTAATGGCGCCGCTCGATTCGAGCATCGCAAACGTTGCGCTCCCGGCGATCGGTCGCGGCTTCAACACGGCGGTCGACGCCAGCGAGTGGGTCTTGATCGCGTATATGCTCACGACGTCGTCCACGCTCGTGCTCTTCGGGCGCCTCGGCGATATCTGGGGCCAGAAGCGCGTCTACATGCTCGGCTTTATCGTGTTCGGCCTTTCGTCGCTCGCGTGCGCGTTTGCTCCCTCGTTCCTCGTACTCGTCGCCGCACGCGCAGTCCAGGGATTCGGCGCCGCGATGCTCATGTCGTCGACCCCCGCAATCATTACCGATGTGTTCCCCAGTCACGAGCGGGGACGCGCGATCGGTCTGAGCGGCGGTGCCGTTGCGCTCGGGCTTTCGAGCGGCCCGGTTCTTGGCGGCCTGATCGTTACTTCGTGGAGCTGGCGCTGGATTTTTATCATCAACCTTCCGATTTCCATCGTAGCGCTCGCGATCGCGGCATTCGTCTTGCGACCGGAGCGCCCGGGAAAAGAGGCCTTCGACATTCCCGGTGCGCTGCTCGCGTTCACCACGCTTTTCGCGATCGCGCTCGGGCTCTCTCGCGCGCACGTTTGGGGTTGGACCTCGATTCCAACGCTCGGAGCGCTTCTTTACGGAGTTGCCGGCGTCGCCGCATTTCTCATGGTAGAACGACGGGCCAAGGCGCCGGCTCTCGACCTCGAGTTGTTCAAGAATCGAACGTTCGCGCTTTCGGTGCTCGCCGGCATGCTGTACTTCTGTGCGCTTTTTTGCGTCATCTTCACGATTCCGCTCTCAGCGCAAGTCGCCATGGGGCGCAATGCGCTCCAAGCCGGTCTTTTGGTCTTACCGATCTCGGCGCTCAACCTTTTTCTCGCGCCCGCAGCCGGGGCGCTTTCGGACCGCGTGCCCGCGCGCTACGTATCAACCGCAGGCGCTGCGTGCTTTCTCGTCGGGTCGCTGCTTCTCGCGGCACAGCCGGCCCATCCTCATTTGTGGTTTCTCGTCGTTGCGCTGGTCGTAACCGGAGCGGGTACGGCGGTCTTCACGCAGCCGAACAACAGCACGATCATGGGCAGTGCTCCCGCGAATCGGCGCGGCATTGCGGCTGGCGTTCTCGCAACAGCGCGCACGACGGGTCAGCTCCTCGGCGTCTGCGTCGCCGGCGCGATCTATTTTTTGCGCGCCTCGCAACTCGGCCCGCTCGTGCATTCATTTCTGCCGGCTAA
>JABCZE010000048.1 GCA_013289785.1 Vulcanimicrobiota bacterium
GCCGCCGGTAATGATGCCGCCCAGCGCGGTAAAGGGCACGCCCGCCGCCAGCGACATCAGCAGCGCCATGGCGGGAACCGCAACGAGCGCCGGGACTGCGCGGCGATACATCAGTACCGCAAAAACCGCGAAGACCGCGAGGATCAGGAGGGCGGTTACGATGACAGGATGCTTTCGAGCGAAGGCAGCGACTTCGAGGTTACGTACTCGCGCGTGACGCGGTAAAACGCATCGGCTCGTGCGATCGCTTTTTGTGCGGCGAGATGGTAGCGCTCGAGGTTGCTCGCCAAATGGCCTTCGCGGCTTTCGTACCGCCAGGCTTGCGCGTATAGCGGCGCCAGCTCCTCGTAGGCGTCGCGCAGCTCCCACATCCAGTAGCGACACCAATACAAGTCGCGCAGCGTGGTCTCCGGATCGGTCTTCGCGTGCACGAGCGCATCGGCATACATCGTTCGAACCTCAGCCGCGATCTGAAACTTCCGGCCGAGCACGTCGTAACGACGTGCGGCGAGGAACATAACGGAGGCGGCATTGGCATGCAGCGGCGGCCGGCGGAAATAGAGGTGCTGTTCGACAGCCTCGGCGACGCGCCGCACCGCCCCCAAATCGTCCGCTTCAGCCTGCGCCTCCGCCACCGGTTCGAACGGGTCGGCCCAAAACAACGCGTCGGTTTGGCCATATGAATAGTTCGCCGGTTCCAGACGGCGCAGAACCGCAGCCAGATCGAGGGCATTGCCCGCGTAGAGTGTGTCGTCCGAGCCGAAGAACGCGTGCGAAAGATCGTCGGCAAACTCTCCCGGCTGCACGTCGCCGGTTTGCCACGCCGCGGTCGCTGCATAAATCACCGGATACCAGGTGGCCTCGTAGAGCGTCTCGCCGTCGTCGTGCCAGACGGTTTGGAAGAGGCCGAGCACGCCGGCCGCTTTTCCCTCGCCGATGAAGCGCCGCTCGTTCTCGAGCGCGGTCGCGATATCGGGATAGATCTCGTTCCAGTTGCTCGCGCCCGGAGCGACCATCTGCGCCAGGCCGCCGCGCGCAATCGTTTGGATGTAGCGTTCGTAGCTCGGCTCGGCACCATAGTGCCAGTTCACGACAACCGCGTTGCCCGGAATCAACTTCATGATTCCGGGATCGTTTTCGATGCCGTCGTCCCACAGCATCAGCCGCGCACCGGAGGGTGCGATCAAACGATTCATCGCGACGATATGCTCGGCGTAGACGTTCGAGCGGCCCCGCCGAGCAACGTAACTCTGCGTCGCCCCGAGACCGAGCGTTGCGGTTTCGTCCGAACCGATATGAAAGAAGGGCGGCCGGCCGACGGCCGCTAGCTCTTGTGCGACGATGCGCGCGAGATATTCCATCGACAGTGGCACGTTGGGCGCCAGCAGAAAGCCGTGGGGCAGCTCGGCCGCGCCGGCATACCGTTCGAGGCGCAGCGTGTTGTGCATATGTGCAAAACTCTGCTGTTCGGGAATCAAAGCCACGTGGAACCGCGCGGCGTACTCGGCCAGCTCGTGCAGTTGCGCCGGCGTAATTCCGTCGAGCGGCGCCGGCAGCGGATCCGTGGGGCTGACGAAGACGTGCTCCATGTACGGCGAGTAGCCGTTCATCTTAAATGCCGCAATCGTGCGAATGCGTTCCTCGAAGTATCGCATGGTTGGAAGCGGACCGCGCGAGACGTCATCGGAAAGAATCCGCCATTGCAGCGCGGGCCGGTCCTCGATGCGAACGCACGGAATACTCCAGCCCTCGCTGGAATGCACCGGCAGCTGCGCGAGCGTCATCGCCGCGTAGAAGGCGCCGGCTTCATCGGAGCTTTCGATCGACGCCCGGCCGCCGGCCACCGTCAGCCGGTAGGCCTGCGCGGGCAGCAAGGCGTCGTGCCGTACGGTTATCGCCGCATCCCGACTCGACGCCGTGCGCAAACGGCCGATTCCCAGCGCGCCCCAGCGCTCGTCAAGCTCGGCGCGCGCCCCTGCATCGAATCCCGCTGGCAAGCTCCGCGGAATAGCCGAAGGCTGCCCGGGGCACGAGTCCACGCTTTGCGGCTGAGGCAAGAGATGCAACGACGCCGCTAGCCCCGCTGCAGCCAAGAGCCCCAGGTGCATAACGGCAAAGCTACGACGCCCTCGCCCGAGGGGCCTCGATACAGTCGTGGGAAGATAGCTTGAGTGAAGCACGCGGCGGTCTGGCCGGCTTATCTCGTGGCAGCGGTCTGCGTTGCGATTGCATTGATCTCCTCAATCGCGAACATTTCCCTGATCGGGCAGCTCAAGCAACAGCAGCGCGAGGTCGCCAATCTCACCGAGCGGTCGACCTCGCTCGCGCGCAGCCTGACCGGAGAGCGAACCGCGCTCTTCGACATGCTCGACAGCCACGCGCACCACTATACCATCGGCAACGGCGAAGTCGTCACGAGGGGAAGCCGCATCGACCTCGCACTTCACGAGCTGTCCGAGCCGCCGCATGGGCAGGTGTATCAGGTGTGGACCCGGCCGGTCGGCTCGACGAAGATGTCGCCGGAGCCGACGTTCTTACCGGACGCTCGAGGGGTTGCGCTCATCGTCGTACCGGCAGACGCTCATGCGACCTCGGAAGTCGCCGTCACGATCGAACCGGAGGGCGGCAGCAAAGAGCCGACGGGCAAGCCGCTGATCAGCGTTGCGTTCGATTCGCAGTAACGCATTGCAGGTCGAAGCGATCTCGCAGGCGTCGCTACGCCCCGCGCTCGACTATCTTGCCCGTTCACCGTATCTCAACGTCTTCATTAGCCACGTTCTCTTGCACGATTCCGCATCGTCGGTGCGCAAGAACGTCGTCGTGGTCGCCGGCGAGCGGGGCATTGCGGGCGTCGCATATCATGGGCGCCAGATCGTCATCGCCGCCGAGCCGATCGCTATCCCGCCGCTTGCAGCATATCTGCTGCGACACTCGGGCAACCGCATGATCGTCGGAGCTCGCGAGACCGTACGCGAGTTTTGGAATATTGCGGGGCGCGCGATGGGACGGCCGCGCCTCGTGCGCGACCGCCAACTCGTCATGGCGGTCGATCCCTCACGGCTTCGCAGTTGCGGGCCACTCGTCACCGTCCGGCATGCGGAAATGGACGAGTGGCGCGCGGTCGCGGAGAGCTCGGCTACGATGATTCGGCAGGAGCTGGAGTACGATCCCCGGCGCAACTCGGTAAACTTCAACATGGCGATCCGCGAGATGATCGACCGAAGACTGTGGTGGGTTGGCGTGGCCGGTAGCCGGCTTTGCTTCTTTTGCAACGTCGGCCCCTGGTCGGAGCAGACCGCGCAACTCCAAGGGATCTGGACTCCCCCGGAGCTGCGCGGCCAGGGCCTCGCCGCGGCCTCGCTGGCCGCGATCTGCGACCGGCTGTTCGAAATAACGCCGACGCTCTCGCTCTACGTCAACGATTTCAACGATGCCGCAATCGCGCTCTATCGCCGCGTCGGGTTCGAGCACATCGGCGACTTCCAGACCATCCTATTCTAGGTTTCCGCACGCCACGTACGTTTTAAGGTCGCTAGCCGACTTATGAACGTTCACCGCAAGATTCCCGGCCGTCAGCACCGCGATTGGCGCATTGACCGTCGTTTCGGAGATTCCATCGACGACGGAAGTCAAAGGATACTTCGGTGCTGGATTGAGATGGCGGCAGGATCCGGTGTGAATGTGGGCCGGTTCTGCGCTGCTGGGAGCTCCGAGCAGGTGGATCTCCACCACCGTCTTCGACCCACGCGGCTTTAACGCGACCGTACCGTGTTGCCCGGAGCCGTTCTGCGAACCAATCGCGAAGACTCGGCCGCCCGAGTTGTCGGCTGCAGGGGCCGAGACGGCCGTCATCGCGCAAAGCAAAGCGATCGCGCAGGAGAACATTATCCATTTCATCCGCCAGTTATGCCCAAAAAAGTGCGCAGGTCCCCGAGCCAGCAAGTAGGCGCTCGCTGTGCGTCGCCTACCAACCGCTACGGTGCGATGTACTTTAGGATAAGCGAGCAGCTGTACCCGAGGGGATTTCCCGAAGCGGAGACGGTGCCCGTAACGGACATATTCTTCAGACTCGTTCCCGACGGTTCGACCAGGAACAGCTGACTCTGCCCGTTCTGAAATACGATCAGGTCGCAGGGTCGTCCGGCTGCGGCCGCTGACGTCAGCGTGCCGGTAATGGAGACCGAGCTTCCTTCAGTCAGCGTCACGGCACGGCTTAACGATGTCGTAGCCGACGAAACGGCGGCTGGAGCGAGAGAAACGTCTCCTCGATTAACCACGAACACCCGAAGATAGGGTTGCCCCGTCGCGGCGTCTCGCCCAAGCGCCGAACTAATGTCGTTCTCCGCGCTTTTTGCTGCGGTTATGTCGCCGACAGCAAATGCAACCGCAGACACGAATAGGAATGCGACGCCAACAAGGGTAGTCTTCATAATAATCTCCGTTCTATTCGGTTCGGGCGTGCAGCCACGGGTCGTTCGTAACGGCTTCTACCGTTAGCCCGATGTTGACCGAGTATCCGACGAGCAAAACTCCCGCCGGCGTGAGGCGGCCGTCCACGATGCCCCAATTTCTTCGGTCGATGGTCAACTGGCCGGTGTAGCCGACGCGCCATCCACGACCTTCGGGGATGATGCCGACGACTTGCACCGGAAAAGTCACCGGCTTCGTAACGTTCTTAATCGTAAGGTCGCCGGTGACGGTAAAATTTGAACTATCCTTCGCGACGATCGAAGTCGAGCGAAACGTCATGGTGGGATATTTTGCAACGTCGAAGTACGTCGGCGACCGAAGATCGGCATCGCGATCGCGATTGTCCGTGTCCTCGTGGCTGACGTCGAGAGTCGCATCGATGTGTGACGGCACCGGAGTGCGGCCTTCGTCAACGATCGTCAGTTCGCGCACCGGTATGTGGCCCCAAACCCTTGAGACTATCATGTGCGAAACGGTAAATTCGGCTCTGCAGTGATTCAGGTCCGCCCCCCAAACGATCGGCGGCGTGGCGGCATCGGCAAAAAGCGGGACCGCTGTAAATGCGAGAAGGCTTATAGCTCTGAACATATCCTTAGGTCTTCCTTTTAGTTTTGTGCATCGGATTTCGGCGCCGGCATCGCCTTTGAGAGCAATGCCGGCGCCAGGCTCCTTCTTACGGGTGCTTTCCGACTAAGAACTGGTAGCTGAAATAGACTGTTCGAAACGGTAAACCGAACTGTTCGTCCGCGGCGACGCCAATGTACGGCGCATACGCGGATGGTTTGGCATACTGGTTGAGGGGCAGCGGCACGCCTTCACCGATCAACCCCGCAATCGTCGCGTATTGGTTGAAGGCATTCAAAACGGTGGCGGTTAGGACGCCCGGGCCCAGCGGATAGCCGGCGGTGAAGTCGCTGTAGTCGTAGGCGGGGAGCGATTTGGTGTTGCCGGCGGAGACCGTGTAGAGCGTGTAACGCAAGTCGAGTCCGTTACCGAAGGTGTAGTCGGCACCGACGTTGGCGGTGTGAAGCGGCACACGCGGCAACTGCGAGAACGGAATCAGAGTGAGGTTGTCTTCGAGCAGCGGCGTCGTCGCGCCGAGCAGCGTCGTCGACGTCAGAGCCCAGTCGTAGTCGAAGTACAGTTGCTTCGTCGCGCGGTAGCGGCCGCTGAGATCGGCGCCCTTGGCGCGCATCGTTCCGACGTTGTAGTTACCGGTCAAACCGAGCAGAGAAGGCGCGATTGCATTTCCACACTTTGCCCCGACGGCGTTGAGGAACTGTTGAAGCAGCCCGGGAGGAATGAAACCGGTTCCGGTCTGTTGGGTCGAAACGATCGTTGAATAAAGCTTGTCGAAAACGTTGGTGTTGTAGAGCGTCAACTGCGTCTGCGAGCCATTCGTCCAGCTATGCGTGTACGCGACCTCTTCATCGACGCCGCGTTCAGGCTTGATTGCCGACGTTGGGGTCGTGCCGATAGAGTTCAAGCCGCCGCAAGTGATGGCGGCGCCACCACCGGCTCCGATGATGTCGTCGTTGGGCACGTAGCTCTTATTGAGCATGTCTTGGCTCGGTTGCGTCGTCGTCGACCCAAACGAACCACGCACGATGTCGTGCCTAGCCACGCGGTCGACCACAGAAAGCCGCACATCGACGTACGTCGTGTTCGTTGCGCTCGCGTGCTTGTCCCAAATGTTTGCGAAGGCCGCAAACGGCGAACCTGCTGGATGGTAGACGTCCCGCGCAAAAAAGGCTGTCTCCCACGCGTAGGGGTTCGAGGAGCTGCTCGAAATCGAGGTACCGTTGTTCGAATGCTCCGACATGAAATACGCATTGTTCAGGTAGGACGTTCCGAGCTCGAAGTCGTTGTTGGTGCTCAGCAAATCGTCGCTGCTGATGAAGCCGCTCTCGTTGACTCCCGTATCGCGCCAGGACGCGTTCGATCCCGGATAGGTGTAATACGGCAACTGAAACGTTCGGTCCCACGGGTTATTGTAGAGACTGTTGTACATCGTCGTGCGAAAGACCGAGTTGCCGGTTTGATATTGATACGTCAGGCTGTTGTCGTAGAGGTGAAAGGCTTGCCACGCGGGTCCCGCACCCTGCCAACCGGTGTTGAAGGCGGCATACTGTTGGGGGGTCTGGCACGTAATTCCGCCATCGGGCGCTCCGGTAGGCCCAAACCCATTGAGTAGTCCGAGCGCGTTGGTGGCCGGAAAAGTTCCCGTGGGACAGTAGTATGCACCCGACGAGCCTGGCTTATAGGAAGTGAGCTGCTGATTTCCGCGCGCGAGCGCGGTCGGATACGGAAGGAAATCACCGTCGCCGTTACCAGTCTTGTCTTCCCATCGGGAGCTCGTTACGTTGCTGTACGTCAGGCTATTTTTCGGATCGAAGTTATAGACAAACTTGACGAGGCCGGCCCGAATCGTCGTAGCCGAATCATCGGTGTAAACGCCGAGATCGTGAATCGGCCCGGAAAGCACGGACTGGTCAAAGGCAGCGCCGGGCTGGTAGAAGTTAGCGTTGCGGAAAGGGCCGTCGAGATATCCCGTGCCAAACGCGACGGCGTAGCCGAGCTTCCCGACCGTCCCGGTCCCACGCAGGCTCGTCGAAAGCTGCTGGAAAGTACCGTATCCTTGAGTGAACGACGTCTGGTCTACTGGTGTTGGATCGAGCGTTTGAAAGTTAATGACACCGCCGATGGCATCGACGCCGACCAGGTTGCTGGCGGAGCCGTACAGGACGGTCGTGTCGCCAAATGGATAGACCGGTGATAGATTGTAGTTGTAGCCGCCTTTGACGCCGTAGGCGATTGGATGGCCGTCGATGGCTGCTTCGGTTTCCAGCGTGCCGATGCCGCGGATGTTAAGGTTGATGTCGTCGGCAAGCGCAGCCGTGTCACCCGTGATTCCGTTGTTGACGCCCGGCAGGGTTTGGAGCGCGTCTGCGATGCGGATGATACCCTGACGGTCCAGCTCTTCGGTGTTCACCGTTCTGGTAAACGAGCTGGCTTGTTGCAGCGAGTCGCTGGCGCGCGTCGACGTTACCGCAATCGTGCTAAGGTTGCTGGTACCGCGGTGCATCGAAAGGGTCGTCTTGATCGCGACCGCGCCAACCGTGATGGGCTCGGAAATGGTCGGCTGGTAGTCGTTTCTACTCAGCGAGAGCACGAAGCGGCCGACGGGAACGGCCGTCAAGATAAAGCGACCGGTCGAGTCCGTTCGAGTCACGAGACTCGTTCCTACGAGGCGTACTTCGACGTTGGGAAGGGGCGAGCCGTTGGAGGCATCGACAACCGAGCCGACGACGCTGCCGATGGGCGCCTCGGTAGGCGCTGCAACGGCGGGGATAGCGAAGATAAACGCGATCGCGAGCGCTGCAAGCGCACGCGAAACGCGTGAGTAAGCGAATTCCACGCGAATCTCCTTGTGGTAGACGTAGCAAAAGAATGGTGCGCGAATTCCGCACCATCAGGAGGTCCGCGTTTACAAAGTCGAAAGGCGTGAAGGGTGCGCCGGCGCCTCGGCGTGCGAAGCTTGAACGCAAGGTCGTGCGCGCGCGGCCGCACCGCACCGCTATGGCGGCACAGAAAGGCTTCGATTACTTCGGCGATGGCGTCGCGATGTGAGATCAGCCAGCGTGCGACGGCGTAGACGATCCCCGCGCCCAACGCGGCGCAGATGACGGTCGTGCCGGCGCCCAAAGGAATCGAGCCCCCGAAGACGTCAGCTAGGCGCGTGATTGGGTCGCCGGCCAGACGATCGTCCAAGCACTCCATCGCCGGGACGAGCGCTAGGCTCGCGGCGATCGTCGAAAAGAAGAGCAGGATCCGCTGGCGGACGGAGAACGCCGCTTGAGGCAGGCGGTAGCGGTTGGTCGCGGCCACTTCGCAACAGATGCGAAGTCCCCGGACGGCGAGGAACAACGCGATCAGCAGCGCCACGCCGCTCGCGACCTCGCGCGACGCATGCGCCACGTCGTCGTAGGTATCGTGGGAGAGCGCAAAGTCACCCACGACATCAATCACATAGTGCGCCAGCACCGC
>JABCZE010000049.1 GCA_013289785.1 Vulcanimicrobiota bacterium
TTCTGGGAGTCGGCGAACGGCGCAACGGTAACCGACGTCGACGGCAATCGCTATCTCGATTGCACCGCGGCATTCGGCGTCGCGAATGCCGGCCATTGTAATCCGCGCGTCACCGCTGCGGTGCTCCAGCAAGTCGAGCACCTGGTGCACGGCATGGGCGACGTGCATCCGTCGGCAGTCCGCGTCCGCCTCTTGCAACGTCTCTCGCAAATTCTGCCGAAGGACCTCGATCGGATATTCCTGGCTACCACCGGCTCGGAGGCGATCGAAGCCGCACTGAAGACCGCGATGCTCTACACGGGCAAGGCGCGGTTTGCAGCTTATCGAGGCGGTTATCACGGTCTTTCGTTCGGCGCGCTCGCCGTCGGAGGAATCGAGCGCTTTCGGGCGCCGTTCGCCGCGGCACTCGGCGGCGAACCACTTCTGCTCGATTATCCCAGAGCCAACGGTGAGGTTGATGCCCGAGAGGCCGCTTCGGAGGCGCATCGCCGGCTTTGCGAACGTAGCGACATCGCGGCGCTCGTCGTCGAGCCGATCCAAGGACGCGCCGGCATTATTCTGCCGCCGCGGGGCTATCTTCGCGAGCTGCGAGCGATCTGCGACGAACGCCAGATCGTGATGATCGTCGATGAAATTTTCACCGGCTTCGGGCGTACCGGCGCGTGGTTTGCCGTCGAACGCGAAGGCGTCGTCCCGGATATCCTCTGCATCGGCAAAGCGATGGGCTCTGGCTTTCCCATCAGCGCCGCAGCCGGGCGCTCGGAAGTGATGCACGCATGGCCCGTCTCGAGCGGCGAAGCGCTTCACACCTCCACCTACCTCGGACATCCGCTCGGCTGCGCCGCGGCCGTCGCCACGATCGACGAGATCGAGCGCTTGCAGCTTCCCGCGCGAGCGCGCCGGCTCGGCGCCGAGCTCGGCCCGCGCCTGCGCGAGCTTAGCTCGAGCGACGGCATCGTCGAGGTACGCGGCCGCGGATTCCTTTGGGGCATTGCGTTCCGCGACGGTGCACGGGCGGCAGCGGTCGTCAAACGGGCGCTCCGCGGGGGCGCGATCTTCCTTCAATCCGGGACCGGGGGCGAGGTCGTCGCGATTTCGCCGCCGCTGGTGATGGGCGAAGAACAGCTCGCGCGAGCGCTCGAAATCCTCAAGGTCGCCATCGAAGAAACGGCATAACACGCAATCGTGAAACGTATACGGATCGGAATCGTCGGCGCGGGATTCGGCGCCGTCGCGCATCTGCCGGCGCTGCGCAATCATCCACGGTTCGAGGTCGTGGCGATCGCCTCACCGTCGACTGCCGCCACGGTCGCGCGTGAAGCCGACGTCCCCTATGCATTTACGTCGTGCGACGAGATGCTGGCCGGTTGTTCGCTCGACGCCGTCACCGTTGCCTCGCCGCCGTTCGCTCACGCCGGCAACGTTCTGGCGGCGCTCGCGGCCGCCAAACACGTGCTCTGCGAGAAACCGTTCGCGCTCGGCGTCGCCGACGCGCAAGCCATGCTCGATGCGGCAAACTCCGCGGGGACCGCCTGCGGCGTCGCGCACGAATTTCGCTTCATTCCCGAAATTCAAGCGCTCAAGGAACTGGCGGCGAACCGGCACCTCGGAGACCTTCGCAATCTCGAGGTCACGCTGTTGCGCTCGTCGCTTCGCCGCAGCGAGCACCGTCCGCGCAGCTGGTGGTTCGACGCGCAGCGCGGCGGCGGTTTGGCCGGCGCGGTGCTTTCGCACCTGATCGACCAGGCGAGTTGGCTCGGCAACTACGTCCCCGCAACGACGTTCGGGCTTCGCCGAACCGCAAATGCGCAGCGCGAAGACGATCGCGGGAAGTTTGTGTCGACGGTGGACGACGGGGCCTTTGCGCTTGTGGACTACGGCAACGGCTTCGTGGCGCGGCTCACCGCCGACGGCACGACCGCCGTCGAGAGCTACACGTGCGCCTTGCACGGCGAGAAGCGCACCGCCGTTGCCAGCGGGCCGTCTCTGACGGAGCTCACGCTCTACACAGTCGACGCCGATCAAACCGATGAGTTGACGTGCAAGCCCTCAGAGTATGCCGCGTATGAAAAGCTCGGCGCCAACGTGCCGCTCCTGATGGAACTCTACGACGAGTTCGTCAAGAGAATCGAAGGTAAGGCAAACGCGCTTCCGTCCTTCGAGGAAGCCGTAGCAACGCAGAAGGCCCTGGCGGCAGTCGGTTACGGTTCCTGATCGCCGCGCGCATAGCGCCACAAGAGATTGAGCGCAGTCGTCGTCGCGCGCCGCTGGATCGTCTCGCGATCCCCGTCGAAGCGAAACGTCCACGCGCGCGAGCGTTGCGTCCCGTCGTCCAGTGCAAAGAACACCAGCCCGACCGGTTTTTCCGGCGTGCCGCCGTCTGGTCCGGCAATCCCCGTCGTCGCCAGTGCAACGCCCGCACCCAGGTGCGTGCGCGCCCCGCGCGCCATCTGGCGCGCCACCTCTTCGCTCACCGCGCCGTCGCGCTGCAGCGTCGTGGGATCCACGTGAAGTTGCGAAAGCTTTACCGAGTCATCGTAGGCAACGAGCGCGCCCACGAACGTTTTCGACGAGCCCGGCACGCTGGTAAGCGCGGCCGCGATGCGGCCGCCCGTGCACGATTCGGCGAGCGCCAGGCGCTGATGCTGCGACGCCAGCAGCGCTAGCGCGGCACTCGCCGGCGTGTCCGCATCGTAGCCGAAGACGCCGTCTTCGAGCCGGCGCACCAACTCGTTTTGAAGTGGAGCGATCATCGCTTCGGCTTGCGCGGCGTCCGGTGCTTTGGCCATGATCTTCACGTCGGCGCGAAACTCGTGCGCGAGTACGGCGATTTTTGGATTCTCACACGATCGGAAGAGATCTCCGATGCGGTAGTCGATTTCGGACTCGCCCAGACCGATGGTGTGGATGACGCGCGTAACGATCGTTTCGTGGGCCGCGAACCGGTCGCGCAAAAACGGTACGACCTGCTCGACGAGCATCGGCTTCATCTCGCGAGGCACGCCCGGCATGCACGCCACGAACTGCTCCTCGCTTCCAAACGCAATAAAGCCCGGCGCCGTACCCCGCGGATTGTCAAGCGGCCGGCTGCCGGCAGGCAGCTCCGCTTGTTTGCGGTTGTTCTCCCGCATCGGCCGCCCGAACTTCGCGAAGATCGCTTCCATCGCTCGCAACGCGGGCTCGTACAGCTCCGTTCCAACGCCCAGCGCGGCGCAGACCGCATCGCGGGTGAGATCGTCGACCGTCGGACCGAGGCCGCCCGTCATAACGATGCCGTCGGCCCGGGAAAGCGACGTTCGAATCGCCGCAGCGATCCGCTCGCGGTTGTCGCCAACGCACTGCGTCGAGTGAACGTTAATGCCGGCGCGCGCGAGCTCGCCGGCGATAAACGCAGTGTTCGTGTCTACCAGCTGGCCGAGCAGCAACTCCGTGCCGACGGCCACGATCTCAACGCTCGGCATCGTGCTGCTCGAACCACGCGGGATACTCGAAGCGCACGTCGGCACGAAACCCGCGAGCCGCTTCGATCATTGCGGCGCGCCGCGACGGCGAGCTTTCCGGAGCCGGGTGCTCGGCTCGGACGCGTTCTCGCTGCTGCGCCAGGTTCTCGATGAAGCGTGTAAATCGCCCGTCCATCGCCCGTTGAAGCGCATTCTTGAGCACCTTGCCGACGCGCGGCGCGAGTCCCGCCGTCGAGATCGCAATGCGAACGGGCCCGGCCTTCGCGATGGCGGCCATGGCAACGAATCCGTATCGCGGCTGGTCGATGCAGCAGAGCAAAAAGCGATGGCGGTCTGCAAGCTCGCGCAAACGCGCCGAAAGCGCTTCGTCCTGCGGCGTCGAGATCACGAAAAACGCGTCGCTCACGTCCTCGTCGCGCAGCCCGGCGACGTCGCAGATCCGGCGCACGCGCGCACCCGACTCCTCCAGCGCGGCGCTTTTCCCAATTGCCTCCGGGTCATCCGCGGCACCGATTACGACGCAGCTGCGGTCTTGCACGTTGAGGCTGACGGGAAAGAACGGCTTGCGTGACATTTGGCTCCTAGTAGTCGACCGGGCGAAGGTAGAACTCGTTGATCGCCGTGTTGCTCAGCATGGCCGTCGTCGGAAGATGCCGTTTCCAGTGCGTCGAGTCGACGCGCCGGCGCACGAGCTCGACTTCTTCCTTCTTGAAGCCGCGTTCGATCGTGGCCGCGTCGGAGTAACCCTCCAAAAGGCACGCGAGAATCGCGTCGGCGCGCGCGTAGCTGATTCCGAGGTCGGCTTCGTCGGTTTGGTCGGCCTCGAGATCGGCGCTGGGCGCCTTCTCGATCAATGGCTTCGGCACGCCGAGATACCGCGCCAACGCCCAAACTTGACTCTTGAAAAGGTCGCCAATGGGATTGACCGGCGGCGCGTCGTCAGCATGCCAGGTGAAATATCCCAAGAGACGCTCCGTTTTGTTTCCCGTACCGATCGGCAGCGCGTCAAACTTCGCGGATTGATCGAACAGCACGACCATCCGCGTGCGCGCCATGACGTTGCCGCGGCGGCGCGCATCGGCATCCGGCTGGGACTGCAGGTACCCGTCGACGGCCGCGCTGATATCGATCGTCTCGCAACGGATTCCCGTCGCCTCCACGACGAGCGCCGCGTCGGTCAAGCTCGACCGGTTCGAGGATCGATACGGCATGCGGATGGCGTAGACGTTCTGCGGTCCCAAGGCTCGCGCGCACAGAAACGCCGTCACCGCGGAGTCCACGCCGCCCGAAAGCCCGATGACGGCTCGGGGGATTTTTCTGCGCAGAACGAGCTCGTCGCGCAAAAACGCGGCCAGCCAGTCTGCCGTAACCGCCGCATTGAGGCCCGGCGGTTCCAAGAGCGCAGCGCTCGGCTCAACAATCGGTAGCGTCACGTGCGCCTCGCGGCAAAGGAAGCTCCGGATCGAGTAATAGGTTCGGCAAGACCGCCGCGAGATCGCCCAGCAGCGGCAACGTCGCTCGCGCGCGGTCGATCGCGCCCAAATCGAGATCGGCTCGAATGATGCAGGCCTCCGTTGCGGGCGCCTGCACGAGAATGCTTCCCCGCGGATCGACGATAAACGACGAGCCCGTCATTCCCTTGCCGCCCTCGAATCCCGTGAGTCCGGCGTAGATAACGAACACGCCGTGCTCGATTGCAGCTAATCGCAGCGTGTCGCGCCATTGCGTGATGCTCGCCAGTTCGCCTTCCGCTTCAATTCCACGTCCGGGCGATGCGCTGGGCACGATGAGGACTCGTGCGCCCTTGACTGCCGCCAGCGTCGCGGAGATCGCGTGGCAAGCGTCCTCGCAGACGAGCAGCGCCATTTTCCCGAACGCCGTCTCGAAGACGCCGAGATGGCGGCCGCGTGACAGAAAGCGCTCCTCGTCGAAGACGCCGTACGTCGGCAAAAACATCTTGCGGTGGACGTGCACGATTCGTTCGGAGCGCGGCTCCACGTGAACGTACACGGCGCTGTTGTAGTAGTTCCCGTCGTCGTTCTCAAAAAACCCCGCAACGAGATCCGCCGTTCGTCCGCCGGCCTCACGCCACGCCGCCGCAAGGTCACGGGCAAAGTCCTGCGCCGTTACGGCCAGCTCGTAGACCGCGCCTTCGAGAAAGTATCCGGTCATCGCAGCCTCAGGCAGCACGACCAAGTTCGGCGAATCCGCCGCGAGCTGGGCGAACGCTTCGCCGGATGTGCGAAGGTTGGCACGATACTGCCCCTTGTCGGGCTTCATTTGCACGATCGCCACTCGCAGTGCGGCGGCTTCAGCCACCGGGGACGCTCGTCGCCAGTTCCACCTGTTCGTCGCCCGGAATCTTCTTACCGAGTTGCGCCGCGCAGATCTCAGCCGGATAGGTCCAGATCTCTGCCAGCGTCGGGTGCAGATGCGGAATGCGCATAAATTGATCGACCGTCGCTTCGAAGTTCATTGCCACGATGATCTCGTGGATCAGCTCCGATGCCTGAGGTCCCACGATCGCTGCGCCCAGAATGCGGCCGCTCTGGCCGTCGGCCATCATCTTCACGAATCCTTTCGTCTTGGCCAGGCACTGCGCTTTACCGTGCTCGGCAAAGTCGTACCGTCCGCTGACGTAGGCGATGCCGTCGCGTTGCAGATCCTTTTCGCTCATTCCGACGGCGGCGATCTGCGGGTCGGTAAAGATCGTGTGCGCGCCGACGAGGCGGTAGTCGGCGCGCTCCACGCCGTCCAGACATGCGTTTCGCGCGGCAACCTCGCCCTGATAGATTGCAACGTGGACCAGCATATACTCGCCGGTAACGTCGCCGACGGCAAACACGTTGGGGTTGCTCGTGCGCATCGTTTCGTCCACGACGATTCCGCCGGCGGGTTCGTACTCGATTCCGGCTTGCTCCAAGCCCAAGCCCGCCACGTTGGGCACGCGGCCGAGGGCGTAAAAGATCTCCTCGCCCACCGCCTCGTAATCGCTGCCGGCACGACTGTAGCGCACGACCTTTTCTTCGCCGCGCCGCAGCACTTCGGTCAGCGTCGCGCGCGCGACGACCTCGATCCCTTCTTCCACGAAGTACTTGGTAAGCGCGTTTCCGACATCGTCGTCGCTGGGGGTCAGCAGGTGACCGCTGCGAATCAACAGTGTCGTACGTGCCCCCATTCGCGCGAGAAACTGTCCCAGTTCGCAGGCCGTGTAGCCGCCACCCAGCACGACGACGGACTTTGGAATCCGCTCGAAATCGAGGACCGCATCGCTGTCGACGTAGCCGGTAGCGGTCAGGCCCGGCAGCGCGCTCTGGCTCACGCTGCTGCCGGTCGCAATCACAAATCGTCTGGCCTCCAGCACCGTGTTCTGCCCGACGAGGAGCTGCTCCGGTGAGAGAAAGCGCGCCGCACCGGAGTAAAGCGGGAACGCGTTTATTCCCTCGATGCGATAGTCGGCGAACTCCTTGACGAGAACGCGCTTGCGAGCCGCAATGAATGGCAGGTCGATCTCTACCAGCCCCGCCTCAATGCCGAGCGCATCCGCGTCGCGCGCATCATGGAGTGCGTCGCTCGAAGCCAGGAGGGCCTTGCTGGGCATGCAGCCGCGTAAAATGCAAAGACCGCCGAGCGGGCCGGGGTCTACCAATGCAACGTCGCAGCCGAAGTCGCGCGCCGTGCGCGCGGCAGCGTAGCCGCCCGACCCGGCCCCGACCACGAGCAGATCGTGGCGCTTACTCGGCTCCGTCATCAGCGTCTTCTCATCTGCTCGTGGCCTACAAAGGGAAGCGGCTCATTTCCTGTTAAAGACGTTTAGCCGTGTCGGCGGGTACCAATCTCTCTGCTTGGGCGCATCAGCGAGCTTTACGGCTTGGCGATCTCTTGATTGCGGGCTGGGCGGCGCCGGTCGCAGTTACGCTTGCCGGGCTGACGCTGGGCTTTTTCGGGTGGTACGCGTTTTTCGTCCCCGGCCTGCGTGGCGCGGCCGGCGAAATCGGCCTGATCGGCGCGATGCTCGCCGGAATGGCGTTTGCAATCGCCGCGTGGCTGGGGTACTCGCGCTATCTCTCCCAGCGTGCGACGATAACGCTGGCGCGGTCCCTGCGGTACGATGGACTCACCTGGCCGCCGTTTCTCTTGCTGTGGCTCACATTCGTTTCGTCATCGCCGCTAACCCACGGCGCACGCCTCTTCGTTATCGCGGGCGCGCTGTTCTGCATCGGCAAGGTCCTGATCGCCGCGCGTTTCAATCAAACCGTTCGCGAGGTCTTAATCGATTTCGCCGCCACCCGTATTGCTATCGTCGTCATTGCCGAGCTGGCGGCGGTCATCATCGGACAGCGCGCGGGAACGCACGTGCAAGAGTCCTCGCACGTGTTGCTTGCGGTCTGGGGTCGCTGGGACGCCGTGCATTATCTCGACATCGCGACGCAGGGCTACCAAGGCACCGACATGGCCTTTTTCCCGCTCTATCCGCTGCTCATCCGCCTCGTGGGCGCGCTGGCCGGAAACCACCTGATCGCCGGCCTACTCATCTCGAGCGCCTCCTTTTTTCTCGGACTGCTCTACCTCTACAAGCTGCTCGAACACGAGTACGACCGCGCCGTCGCGCGCCGGGCGATCTTTTACGTTTCCATCTTTCCGACGGCGGTCTATTTTACGGCCGTCTACACCGAGTCGCTCTTCTTCATGCTGACGGTGGCGTCGTTTTACTACATGCGCGAGCACAGGTGGTGGATTGCCGGCTTTGTCGGATTTTTGGCGGCGCTTACCCGCGTCGAAGGAGTCCTGTTGCTCGTCCCCTTCCTGATGGAGTGGTCGGCCGTGCGAAAGTCCGCCAAAACGTCGGATCGCTTTGGGGTGTTTGCCGCGGCGCTCATTCCGCTGGGACTGGCCGCGTATATGGCCTATCTCTGGGTCCTACGCGCCGATCCGCTTTACTTCTCGCACGTTCAAATCCACTGGAACCGGCATCTCGCTCCGCCCTGGGTCAGCATGATCAACGCCGTCGAGAAGCTGGTGCACGCCGGCGGCGCGCAGG
>JABCZE010000050.1 GCA_013289785.1 Vulcanimicrobiota bacterium
ACAGTTGGCGGATGGTACGCTCCTGGAGCGGAAAGAAGGCACGCCACAAGGTGGCGTCATCAGCCCGCCTTGGCGAATCTCTATCTGCATTATGCGTTCGATCTTTGGATGGACCGAGAGTTTCCGTCCATTCCTTTCGAGCGGTACGCAGATGACGTGATCTGCCATTGTAGCAATGAAAGACAAGCCAAGGATCTCCAAAAGCGGGTCAAGGCGCGGTTCGAAGCTTGCGCCCTAACGTTACATCCGGAGAAAACGAAGATCGTCTACTGTAAGGACGACAACTGGCGGCAAGCGCATCCAATTGTTCAATTTGACTTCCTTGGTTACACGTTTCGTCCAAGGAAATCCAAGTCGAAGAATGGGGCGTATTTCGTTGGGTTTGGTCCGGGAATCAGTAACGCGTCAGCGAAGGCCATACGTCAGACGATGAGAGGCTGGAAGCTACACTTGCGAAGTGATCTTGAGCTTGAGGACCTTGCTTGTCAGGTCAATCCGGTCCTTCGTGGCTGGATTAACTACTATGGAGCGTTCTACAAGTCGAGACTTAACATCGTACTCAACCACCTCGACGTGATACTGTCGCGGTGGGCGGTACGCAAGTACAAAGCCCTCAAGCATCACCACCGTCATGCGCTACGTTGGCTCAGGGGCATAGCTCGAAGGCAACCGCTCCTGTTCGCCCACTGGGCGGCGCTACGTGGCGAACGCTGGATAATAGGAGCCGCATGAGGTGAGAATCTCACGTGCGGTTCTGGGAGAGCCCGGGGGTGCGACTCCCCCGGGCCACTCGACCACACAACGAACGAAGCGTAAAGTGATCGCCCCTGATTTCTGCGCCGGAAACGCAGGCGTCTTTGCCTATCCCGCAGGCGGGTCTGCGTTGCAGACGATCAGCGGCGGCTTGATTTCTCCGTACGGGGCCGTGTTGAGCCAGTAAGCGCGTCGCTATTGTGGACTAGTTGCAACGAAGCCGTTCGTGTGTCCGGAAGCATCGACGTACCAGCCGGTGATCGTGTGATGATCGTTGATAGACGTTACTACGGTTACGCCGGCGGCGTTCGGCTCGTCTATTGATTGCCAAATCTGCCCGCTGGGGCTGCCCACCTTGGTCAGGATATATCCGTGCGTGCCCGCGGTATCGGTGTAGGACCCGGCGACCTGCTCTTGATAGTTGATCGCGAACGCTTGGGTGCTGATAGCGCCTGAGTAGGAAAACGGCGTGTACGTCCCGTTACGCAAAATCCAGCCTTCCGTCACCCCGCTGGCGAGCGTCTCGGTCCCCATGATGTCTCCCGGCTTGTTGATTCCGGTAGCCATCGCAGTCACGGCCCCGGGGGGATGAAGCGTTTCGTAGTGGCCGCCGGCGAGTTCGTACGGTATGTCGTTGCCGTAGCTATCCTTGTAGAATCCGACGGCGATACCGGAGTCGTTGACGCCGAGCAACTCGTTGACCGATTCTGGGCCTTTCGGCGTATTGAAGTCTTTGTAATATGTCCAGATAGCTCGGTTCCTGATGAAGCCAAACGTATGATGCCCCGGTGAATTGTCTTCGAAGTAGCCGGCGACGATCCGGGTACCGCTTATTGACGTCGCAACGGTGTTTACCGCCAACGGAAAGTTCAAGGTTTTGAATTTCGTATACGGTACCAAGCTGCTAAAGCCGTGGCTTGGATCGCTTGGGGTTCCGCTCCCGTAGTATCCGACAATCTGGCCGAGATCGTCGACTCCCAGGACGCGCGTAAACGTGCTGCTTCCCGGAGCGTCGACCGTGACGAATTTGTACGAATAGGGGGTCGGGCTCGGGTCCGTGGCGCGCCGCACATCGCTGTGGGCGGGTAACACGTTACCGCTCGACGTTGTCGAGTTTGTACCGCTGCAAGCCGCAATTGCTAAAGCAGTAAGGCCAATCGTGAGTCCGGCCAACATTCGATGTTGCAGCCAGCAAGTCGAAGATCTAGTCACTGGCATCGCTGTCCTCATGAGGAAACTCCTAGCTCCTGCTGCGGTTGTATCATGACATTCGCATCGGCAGGTTACAACAGAATATTAAGGAGTCGGCGTGAAATTCTAACTCAACGGCGTCATTTCGTTAATGTGTCAACGTCACATTCGCGCTGGGCTACTGTATGGTTGCGACGAAGCCGTCCGTGTTTCCAGAAGAATCGACGTACCATCCGGAGATCGCATCATGATCGTTGATGGACGTTACCACGGTCGTGCCGACGGCGTTCGGCTCGTCTATTGATTGCCAAGACTGCCCGCTTGGGTTGCCCGGCTTGGTAAGGATGAATCCGTGCGTACCCGCGCTGTCGACGTAGGACCCGACGACCACCGCTGAATGGTTAATCGCGAACGCTTGCGTACTGCTAGCGCCCGGGTACAAAAACTGCGAGTACGTTCCGTTGCGCAAAAGCCATCCTTCGGTCAACCCGCTGGCGAGCGTCTCGACCCCCGTGATATCTCCCGGCTGGTTGATCCCGGTAGCCATCGCAGTCACTGCGCCGGGGGGATGAAGCGCCAAATAGTGGCCGCTGGCGAGTTCGTACGGTATGTCGTTGCCGTAGCTGTCCTTGTAGAATCCGACAGCGATGTCGGAGTCGTTGACGCCGAGCAACTCGTTGACCGATTCTGGGCCTTTGGGCGTCTTGAAGTCTTTGTAATACGTCCAGACACCTCGGTTCCGCATGAACCCAAACGTATGGTGACCCGTTGAATTGTCTTCGAAGTAGCCGGCGACGATCCGAGTATTGCTTAATGACGTTGCAACGGTATTTACCGCCAACGGAAAGTTCAAGGTTTTGAATTTCGTATACGGTTCCGAGCTGCTAAAGCCGTGGCTTGGATCGCTTGGAGTTCCGCTTCCGTAGTAGCCGACAACCTCGCCGAGATCGTCGATTCCAAGGACGCGCGTAAACGTGCTGCTCGCCGGATCGTTGACCGTGACGAATTGGTATGAATATGAGGTCGTGCTGAGTTCCGAACCGAGCGGCACATGCGCGGGTAACGCGTTAGCGCCCGACGTTGTCGAGTTTGTTCCGCTGCAAGCTGCAATCGCCAAAGCAGCAAGGCCAATCGTGAGTCCGGCTAACGTTCGCCGTTGCAGCCGGAAAGCCGAAGACTTAGTCACTGCATCACTGTCCTCATGAGAAAACTCCTAGGCCCTGGTGGGATTGCATCATGACACTTGCATCGGCAGTTTGCAAGAGAAGCCTGAGAGCCGGCGCGAAGTGCTAACTTAACGTCTCCGTTCTGTTGACGTGTTAACAACCGCTTCCGTGCGATACGATCAAGGCAAGTTAGCGTGCTCTTCTCGAGCTGGTCGCTTACCAAGCCGGCGTAAGCGCCTCGCGCGCGTGTCTCGCGCGTGTCTAACGTTTAGCGAACTTGCCGCGCATTCGCATTACGGCCAAGGAACGCGGCAAGTAGAAACTAACTTTTTGGCGATGCGCGTGTTCTTGGAACTGCCGCTTTCGCATCTAGCAGCTTTCGCTACGGCGTTCGCTATGCTCGTAGCTCCCGCCGCTTGTGGAGACGCATCGGTTGCCGCGGAGCTACGGCCCAGTCGAAACATTGCCTGGAGCTCTTGCTACGAGCCTGTTAAAGGCCTGGAGTGCGCGCGAGTCGCGGTTCCGCTGGATTGGCAGCGTCCGGACGACGGCGACATCGAGCTCGCGGTGATCCGCCACCGTGCCAGCCGTCCTCACGAACGTATTGGCTCGTTGTTCTTCGATTGGGGTGGTCCGGGTGTTGCCGGCGTCCCGAAAGTGAGGGACGCGGCTTCGCAGCTGGATGCAATTGGTAGAGGACGTTTTGACGTCGTTAGCTGGGATCCGCGTGGCACCGGCGATAGCAATCACATTGTTTGTTTTAACAATGCGCAAAGCCGAAAGACGTTCTGGGGGCGCGATTGGTCGATACCAACGACGAAGGCCGAGTCCATACGATATCTGCCCAAGACGGTGGAGTTCGTAAAACGGTGTACGTCGCTCAGCGGCAAGCTGCTCGCGCATATCTCCACGGTGGACACGGTCCGCGACCTCGACTACCTGCGCCACCTCGTCGGCGATTCCCAGCTGAACTATCGGGGAGTCTCGTACGGCACGTTCATCGGTCAAACTTACGCCAACATGTTCCCGCTCCGAGTCCGCGCGATGGTACTCGACGGCGTCGTCGACCCGGTCGCGTTTACCGCCGGAACTGCAGGGAGCATTGCGAAGAGTATCGGCGACGCAGATCCGGGCCTGCGCAAATTCGAGTCGCTCTGCCAAAGTGCAGGGCGGCCCCGCTGCGATCTGGCCGGCGATGGCCCGGTTGCACCGCGTGTACGGCGGCTGTTGGCGCGTTTGCGACGCGCGCCGATCGGCACGTTGACCTACGGTGATGCTTTGATCGTCCTGTGGGTGCGGCTCGGCGCTCCCACACAGTGGCCGGAACTCGCGGCCGACCTCGACAAAGCCGCTCGCGGCGATGGCTCCGCGCTCGAGAGTACCGCTCGAGACGTGAAGGCGTTTCTAGAGCCCGCACTCGATTCGGCTGTCGGACTTCAATGCGCAGATAAACCGTTTCCACCTCGGCCCGGACCGCAGAACTGGCCCGAGATCATCGGTGGCTTGAGCGACGTGAGCTTTATTAGCGGGCCCGTGAACGGCTGGCTGCTTTGGGCGCCGTGCGCTTCTTGGCTCGTGCGCAGCGCCGATCGCTACACCGGGCCGTGGAATGCGTTCACGAAAAACCGCATCCTCGTAATTGGTACGCGGTTCGATCCGAACACGGCATACGATAACGCCGTCCGCGCCGCATCGCGGCTTGGCAACGCGGTTCTTCTAACCCACGACGGTTACGGTCATACCAGCGACGCGGATCCGAGCACGTGCGTGGAACGCGCGATCGGCGCGTACTTCGTCGCTCTCATCACACCGCCAAAGGGGACGAAGTGTCCCTCGAACCGGCGTCCCTTTGACCGGAACGCGGTATAGTTATCCCGGATAGTATTCCAGTCGTGCACGGGGAGAAAGGTTGTCCTCGGAACCAGCCAACATGGCGACCTCGCAGGATTCGTCGTTGGATCAGGCTTGCTATCGCCGCCTCATACCCAAGGCGGCCCGGGAGCGGCTAGGCACTTCCGAGAAAAGAAGGGCGTTGCAACTGGAGCGCGCCAAAAACCGCGGACATCTGGCCATTCGTCTGTTCGGCAATCTTGAAGTCGCACTGGACGGTGCTCCCTTTCGCCTCGCAACGCCACGCAAATCGCTGCAGGTCCTGGCCTACCTCCTGCTGCACCGAGGCGCTCCGGTCTCACGCGAATATCTCGCGTTCCTGCTTTATCCTGACGACGAAGAGACCTCGGCCCGAGCTAAGCTACGCTCCACACTGAGCGAGCTTGCAAAGATACTTCCCAAGCCTGCAGAGCGCTATGTTATCGTCGACACGGAAAGGGTTTCGTGGAATCCGAACGCCGATGTCTGGCTCGACGTCGACGAGTTTGTGGAAGCCGCCGGCGACGGCGCACGCTTGTCCGACGCCATCGATCTCTATCGCGGAGATTTGCTTCCTGAGGTCTACGACGAATGGCTCGATGCGATTAGGGAACGCTACCGCAACACGTACCAGCGGTGCCTCGTCGAACGCATTTCGCAAGCGCGGCGAGGGGGCGACCTGCGATCGGCAATCGAGACGGCGCGTAACCTCTTAGCCGCCGATCCGTGGCGGGAAGACGTCGTGCGCCGCATTATCGCCATGCGGTACGAGAGCGGCGATGGATCCGGTGCGCTGCGCGAATATGCCGAGTTCGCGAAGCGCTTGCGCGCCGAAATGCGCGCCGAACCGATGGTGGAAACCACCGCCCTCGCGGAGCGAATTTCACAGGGCCTGGCGCCGGCAGGCGACGATCCCGATGCCGAACGTCCTGCAGACGCAGCCGGTTCGGCGATTCTGCCATTCGTTGGGCGCCGTGACGAAATGGATCAGTTGCTCGAAGCCTGGGCCCGCGCGGCGCGCGGCCGGGGTGCCTGCGCGTTTGTCGGCGGTGAGGCCGGTATCGGGAAATCGCGGCTCGCGCTCGAGTTCGCGCATGCGGTCGAAGATCGCGGGGGGCGTGTGCTCATCGGAACGACCAGCTCACCGGAAGCCGTTCCCTACGAAAGCGTCGTCGATGCATTGCGTTCGGCGCTCGCGCTCTTGGCTGCACTGAAACCGAGCATCGCGCTAGCCTCGGTCGCGGCGCTCCTGCCCGAGATGCACGCACGCGCGGCGCTTCCGAGCGTGCCACGGCTCGATGCCGAGAGCGAGCGGATCCGCCTGTTCGAATCGCTCTTTCGCTGCGTCAACGAGCTGGCAGGACCGCGCCCGGTGCTTTTGGTCCTTGAAGACCTCCATGCCGCACAGGCCGGGTCCATGGAGTTGCTGCAATTCTTGCTGCGCCGGATCGTAGGAGCGCGTGTAATGATCGTGGCAACGTATCGCGACGAGGAAGCGACGCGGCCGCATGCGTTGCATCGGCTGCGGCGCGAGGCCCGCTCGGCCGGTGCCGCGCTGAACATCTCACTTAGCCGGCTGTCACTCAAGGATATCGAGGAACTGCGGGCCGCGGTGCCTGACGTCGGCGACCGCTCCGCCGAAAACCTGATCGCAGCGTCGCACGGAAATCCGCTTTTTCTCTCGCAGTTCGTAGTCGACGTTCGCGAGGGCGAATGCGCCGCCCCACCCGCATCGCTGCAGGCGGTCGTCGAGCGCCGCATCGATAAGCTATCCGAGACGGCTCGAGCGGCTGCCGAAATTGCGGCCTGCATCGGCGATCGTTTTTCTCGCGACGCGGTTCGCGAGGTTAGCGCGTGGGACGGCGCCGCGCTGACCGACGCGCTGGACGAGCTGCTCGACCGTCGCGTGATCCGCGAAGCCGCGACGCGCGGCTTCCTCGAGTACGCTTTCACCCATCAGCTCGTGCATGAGACGATAGCGCAGGCGATACCTCCCGCGCACGTTGCCGTGCGCCGGCGGCGCGTCGCGCGTGTTCTCGAAGAACTCTATCCCGAACGCTTCTCCGAGCTTTCGGTACTGCTGGCCGGTCACTACGAAGCCGGCGGCGACGTCACCAACGCCTTGCGCTGCTACCTCGAAGCGATACGGCGCTCGATCTCTATTGGAGCGGTACAGGAAGCACGTGCGCTTTGCCAACGAGCCCTTCTAATGGCTGCCGATACGCGGACGCGTACCGAACTTCTGCTGGAGAATGTAACGATTGAAAGCCGCTGCGGCGACTTAACTACTCGCGATGCAGCCGTGACCGAGTTGGAACGCGCAGACGCAGAGCTTGGCGACATCGCGCTGCATCGATCGACGATCTTGCGCCGCATCGAGTTGACGGCAAGCGCTGGGAACATCGAGGCGCGAGAGCGCGCGGTTGCGGCATTGCGCGGCGCTATCACCGACGGAGATCCCCAATGGAACGCCGTGCTTCACTTAGAAGAGGCGAACCTTGCGTTGGCGCAGGGTAAGTTGGAAGAGGCGCGCGCCGCCGGCGAAGTCGCGCTAAGCTATAGCCGGCCGGCGGGCGACGACACCGCAACCGTAAAGGCACTGTGTTCGCTGGCGCTTCTAGAATCGCATCGCGGCCCTTTGAGCGACGCCGAAGCCTTTTCGAAGGAAGCCTTGCAGGTCGCCGCAACCGCCGGCGACCCCGTGCTGCAATTACTCTCCTTGACTTGCGCCTGGACTATTGCCTATCAGCACCGCGACTTCGAGCGCAGTCGCACCTTGGCTGCAGCATGTCTGGAGTTGGCCGTGAAGCTAGGCGATCGTCCGACCGAAGCGCAAGCTCACCATCGATTAGGGACCTGTTTTGCCTATCTCGGCAACCTAGCAGAAGCGCGTCAACACTTCGCCGATGCGGCCGGGATCTACGACCAGACCGGAAATCCGGCGGGGAGAGGAGGTCAGTTGATGAACAGCGC
This sequence comes from Vulcanimicrobiota bacterium, assembly GCA_013289785.1. Lineage (GTDB taxonomy): Bacteria > Vulcanimicrobiota > Vulcanimicrobiia > Vulcanimicrobiales > Vulcanimicrobiaceae > Cybelea. Next base: position 7,953 of record JABCZE010000050.1, read on the forward strand.
CGTCCTCGAAGTTCGCGTCGGTCATTTCGACCGTGCGCTCTTGGCGACACGAAAAGCGCTCGAACTTTTCGAACGAGCGAACGAGCTGCGGGGTCGCGTCCCGGCGCTCTCGAATCTTTGCTTTCAGTACTCGTATGCCGGCCAGTCGGCCGAAGCGCTGCGCTTTGGCGAAGAAGCGCTGCAATTGGCGCGCCGGCACGGATTTCGCAACATAGAAGCGTCGACGCTCGAAAACCTTGCCTTGGCGGAAGGTGCCGCAAAATACTACGCGCGTGCCATCGAGTATGCAAATGCGTCCTTAGAGCTGCGGTCGAACTTAGAGTCGCAAGTCTGGTCGGGCCATACGCTCGCCAATCTCGCCATTTGGCAGGCTCGAATCGGCGATCTGGCGGCCGCACGCGACGCCGTTACGAAAATGCTTGCCGACGACGACGCCCTTAACCGGGGCAACGAATGGCCCACGTACTGCTATTGGGTTGCGGCTCAAATCCTGCGCCTCGACGGACGTTTGAC
>JABCZE010000051.1 GCA_013289785.1 Vulcanimicrobiota bacterium
GGCTCGAGGCCCATCGAGCGTAACGCCTCGACCTGTTCGGTTACGACCATCGAGCCGATCTCGGCGGCGATCGCCGCACCGACGCGTCCGGCCACGACGACGGCCGTAAGCATGGGTCCAAGCTCGCGCACGGCGCCATACGCGACCGCTCCGCCGACGAAGCTGGAAAACCCGTAGGCGACGGCTTGCTGTGCCGACTCGAGCGAAATCACCATGCCGGTAAACAGGGACGTCAGCAGGACGATGACGAGGGACTGCACGCCGAGCAAGGCGCATTGCGACACCGTCTCCCCGACACGTATACGCAGGCGAACCAGGAAGCCGAGAGACTCCGTGGTGAGCAACGTCACGCCGCCGGCGTATTCGAAAAAGTCATTGGTCGCGCGCCCGACCCGAGCGAGCATTCTCACGGCGCCGAAGCCTCGACGCCGGCCAGCGTGCTCAACACGGACTGCGTCGCCTCGATGCGCTTGACGGCGACCCCGCGCTCGGCGGTGAGGTTGAAGACGACTTGATTGCTGCGCTCGAGGCGGCGATCCACGTCGCGTAAGTGGGCGCGCGCTTCCCGGTCGAAGCTCTCAAAGTACCGGCGCACGGCAGCATGATAGGTTTGCTGCGCGCCCGCGTCGACCTCGCCCTTTTCAAGTGCGGCTTCGATTGCGCGCTGGGCACGCTTCATCGCCTCATCGGTAATGTGGAAGGCCCCCACGCGCGTCACCAGATCGCGCAGCGCCGGATCAGCCGGCATGAACGGACGGAGCGGCCAGTGCCGCGCGCTGCACCTCAAAGAGCCGGCGAATGCCGCCCTCCGCAAGCGCCAGCAGCGCGTCGAGCTCGCCCCGGTCGAACGGCGCGGCTTCCGCGGTGCCTTGCAACTCCACAAAACGGCCGGCGTCGGTCATAAAGACGTTCATGTCCACCAACGCTGCGCTATCCTCGTCGTACGCGAGGTCGAGCAAGGGACGGCCGCCGACAATTCCTACGCTGGTCGCCGCGACCATCGCTTGCAACGGCCAGCGCGCGCGCTCGGCTGGATCGAAACGCGTGCGCAACGCCAACTCGAGTGCCACGTATGCGCCCGTCACCGCCGCGGTCCGCGTTCCGCCGTCGGCCTGAATCACGTCGCAGTCGAGCCAGAGGGTCCGCTCGCCCAGCTTCGCCGTATCGGTGACGGCGCGCAGCGCGCGCCCAATAATGCGCTGGATCTCGTGCGTTCGCCCGCCCAGCCTTCCTTTGGAGGATTCACGCTGCGTCCGCTCTTGCGTGGCGCGCGGCAGCATCGCGTACTCGGCGGTCACCCAACCGAGCCCGCGCCCTTTCATCCAGACCGGAACGCGATCCTCGACCGAGGCGGCGCAGAGAACACGCGTATTCCCCAGGCTGATCAGCGCGCTGCCTTCAGCGTATTTTAGGAAGCCGGGTTCGATCGAGACTGGCCGCAACTCGTCGGGCGCTCGTCGGTCGGAACGAATCACTAAAACCTCGAGCTACTCGACCGTGACGGTTTTGGCCAGATTGCGCGGCTGGTCGACGTCTTTGCCCTCGATGTCGGCGATGTGGTAGGCCAGCAACTGCAGCGGGATCACGTTGACGATCGGCGAGAGAAGCTCGTGAACTCGTGGAACCCAAAAGACGTGATCGGCCACGCTCTTTGCTTCGGCGTCTCCCCGATTCGCGACGACGATCACGGGGGCTTCGCGCGCCTTTGACTCCATGAGATTTGAGAACATCTTCTCTCGAACGCGGTCCTCAGTCATGATGCCGACCACGGGAACGCTCGAATCGAGCAAGGCGATCGGACCGTGTTTCATCTCGCCGGCCGGATAGCCCTCAGCGTGAATGTAGGAAATCTCCTTCAGCTTCAGGGCGCCTTCGAGCGCGGTTGGGAAGTTCACGTATCGGCCGATGAACAGCACGCTCTGCGATTTGCGGATTTCGCGAGCGACGCGGCGAATTTCGTCCGAGGTGTTCAGAACGACGTCGACGGCTGCCGGAAGCAGCTTCGTTCCGTCGGCAATGGCGCGCAGGCTCGCCTCGTCTGCGGTTCCGCGCAGGCGCGCAAGGTACAGCGCGAAGAGCGTCAACGCAGCCACTTGCGAGATGTAGGTTTTGGTCGCAGCCACGCCGATTTCCGGGCCGCCGCGCGTGTAGAGCATGCCGTCCGCCAGCCGAGTCAAATGGGATCCGAGCACGTTGCAGATTCCCAACACGCCGCAGCCCGACTTTTTTGCAATCCGCACGGCTTCGATCGTATCCGCGGTCTCGCCCGACTGCGACATCGCGATGACCAGCGTCGTTGGATCGATGACCGGATCGCCGTAACGGAACTCGCTGGCGAGCTCCATTTCGACGGGCAGATGCACCAGCGACCGCAGCAGATACATGCCGACCAAACCCGCGTGATAGGCGGTGCCGCAACCGGTGATGGCGATCTTGCTCAGCCCTTCGAGCCGCTGCGGCGTGATCGCGCCCAGCTCGGCGCCGAGGTGCACGTCGCCGAGGTCGTCGATCCGCCCGGTCAGCGTCTCTTTGATGACCTGCGGCTGCTCGAAAATTTCCTTGAGCATGAAATGCTTGAAGCCGCTCTTCTCGGCCGAGCCCGGGTCCCAGGTAACGGCAATGGGTTCGCGCTCGATGCGCGTTCCAGCATAGTCGGTCAGGCGAAATCCGTCACGCCCCACGACGGCGATCTCGCCCTCCTGGAGAATGACCTCGCGGCGCGTGTACGGCAAAATAGCCGGCGTATCGGAGGCGACGTACATCTCGCCCTCGCCGATGCCGATCACCAGCGGGCTCGCACCGTTGCGCGCAAAGACCAGATGTTCCGGATCGTCGCTGGAGATCACGCCCAGGGCGTAGGCTCCGCGAACTTCGCGGAGCGTGCGGCGCACGGCCTCTTCCAGATTCCCGTCGTAGTGCAGCTCGATGAGGTGAGCTAGGACTTCGGTGTCGGTTTGGCTGCGAAAGACGTGGCCGCGCTCGCCGAGGCCCGCACGAAGCGACGCATAGTTTTCGATGATGCCGTTGTGAACCACGGCGATTCGCTCGGTACAATCCAAGTGCGGATGCGCGTTGGCATCCGACGGGGGGCCGTGGGTTGCCCAGCGAGTGTGGCCGATGCCGACGGCACCCGCGAGCGCCTCGCCGTTGCTTAGGCGCTCGGCAAGGCGCGAGAGCTTCCCCTCCGCCTTGGTGCCGGCCAGCTTGCCCGAGGCGTCGATGACTGCGATGCCGGCGCTGTCATAACCTCGGTACTCGAGGCGCCGTAGCGAATCGAGGATGATTGGGACGCTGTCGCGCTGGCCGATATATCCGACGATCCCGCACATGTCAGCCTATTTTATTCCCTCGCGGGTTCGCCGGTACTCGATCTTTCCGTCGGCAATTTCGTCGAGCGCGATCGAGACGGGCTTGTTGGGGTTGATGGTTTCGCGGTCGACGAGCGGCTCGCTGGCGAAGTACTCGCGGCGATCGGTCGCGGGAAGCTGCTGCACGCGAATCCAGTTGTTCAACTGCCGGGCGCGCTTGGTAACGATATTGACCAGACTGAACTTCGAGTCTGCGTGTTCTAAGAGTTTGTCGAGATCGCCGAATACGGACTTCGTCATGTTGCCTTTCGTTATGACGACTCGACGCGCCGAATCGAGTCGTCCGGGTAGCGGTGAATGCGAAAGCGCTCCGCCTGTAAAATTGCCTCGAGGTCGCGAACCGCCTGTTCGGAGCGATCCTGCTCGTTGACGACGATATAATCGAACTGGCGGATGAACTCCATCTCGCGAGTCGCGATTTCGAGCCGCCGAGCGATCTCCTCGTTCGTCTCGGTTCGGCGCGCGAGCAACCGCTCGCGGAGATTCGAGAAACGATCCGGAACGACGAAGATCAACACCGCGTCCGGAAACGCCGCCCGAATGGCCAGCGCGCCGTTGACCTCGGGCTTCATGATGACGTCGTAGCCCTCGGTCAGACTTCGCTCGATGTAATCCCGTGGAGTCCCGTAAAGGTTGCCGTTGTACTCGCGCGACTCCAAAAGACCGCCGCCGTCGCGCACCCGGCCAAACTCCTGCCGCGAGACGAAGAAGTAGTGCTCCCCGGCCTGCTCCTCGGGGCGAGGCTCGCGCGTCGTCACTGAAACCGAGTACCGCAGGCTCGGCCGGCGCCCTCGGAGGGCCGCGACGAGCGTGTCCTTCCCGGCCCCGGACGGCCCCGAGACCACAAACAGGAGACCCGGCCCCATGATCAACGCAGGACCCCCTTCACGCCGGGCGCGCTGAGAACCTCGAATTCGCTCAGCAGAGCACGTTTTGCATCGCCGAGATAACGTCGGCGTCGGGCTGCGCGCCGGCCGGGAGCGTATAGCTGGTTCGCACGGCCACACCGTCGTGGACGGCGAACCCCTCCTTCAATGCCGAACCTCCTGGTAATGAAAGGGTCGCCACGCCGGCCGCACCCGGGCATGGCGCAAAGGGGTCGCTGCTGTGCAGCTTCCCGCCGGGGTTGTGCAGCAGGCTGTCAATGGCAACGGCCGATGCCAGATCTTGCAAGGTCCCCGGAAAGATTTTTCGGCGAAATGAGTACTCCTCACGAGCGGGGCCGCTGCCGCGGGACCACGCATCGGCTGAGCCCGGAATCGCCGTCCAGCCCTTGGGTGCCGGCGAGGCAGCGCTGCACGCCGTCAGAGCGATGGCGATGAGAGCGATTCTCTTCTTCACGCCGGAGAACGTTTGATGCGGACCGATTGGGTCCTTATCGCCCGGCTGGCGCGCGAGCTCGAAGAGCGGCTGCGCGGCGATCGCGTCCAAGATGCCGGCTTGCTGCCCGACGGCCGGACGGCGCTGGTGTTTCGGCATGGAAGCGAACGTTGCGTCTTGGCGATCGACCTCTTCTCCTCGCCCCCGATCGTAACGCTCGAAGACGATGAACTGGGCATCTTGGAAGAACCCGGTTTCGTCCGAACGCTGGCGCGCTCGCTCAAGGGGATGACGCTCGCGGGGGTTGCCTCGCGCCGTTTTGACCGGCTGCTGCGCTTTCGTTTTTCAGCCCGCTCGCGTTTTGGAGTCGGCGAAGAGCTCGAGCTTTATCTCGAGCTGGTTCCGCGGTTCGGGAACATGGTGTTGGTGAAGGGCGAGACCGTCGTTGGCGCCCATAAGGAGTTTACCCCAGCAGAGAACCCGCGGCGCGCGGTTGCTGCGGGCTCACCGTACGCCCTACCGCCGCTGCCGGAGAATCCGCGTACGATCGACGATCCGCCGGAAGGTTCGGTCCTGGACCTTTTGGCTCGCGCGCGGGACGAACAAGCGCGCAATGCGCAGAACGCGCGCGACGTTCGCCGCCGCGAGGCGTTGTTACGCCGCCTGAGCGACCGCGAGCGCAAGCTGCGCGACGAGCTGACCGGGCTCTCCGGCAAGCGCGCCGGCGCCGCGCGGCGCGAGGATATGCGCGCGCAAGGCGAGAGCATCTACGCGACGCTGCACACGCTGGCGCAGGACGAGCGCGAAGCCGCGAAGGAGCGCGCCGGTAAACTTTTTGCCGAATATAAGAAGCTCGGCAGCAGCCTGCCGCATATCGCCGAACGCGAACGGGTCGTGGCGGGGGCGTTGCAAATTGTCGACACCTTGCGATGGGAAGCCGAACGTGCCGGAAGCGAGGACCTCCAAGACGTCGAGACGGCGGTTGACGAGATGCAACGCCGCCGGCGCGTCGCGCCGCGTCCTACGGCACGAAAACGAAAACGGCGGATGCTCGAGCTGCGTACGCCGGGCGGCTCGCGCATCGTCGTGGGGCGGTCGCCGGTCGAGAATGCCGAGCTGACATTTCACCTCGCGCGGCCCGACGATCTCTGGTTTCACGCCCAAGGGGTTCCGGGCGCGCACGTGATTCTTTCACGCGACGATCGAGGGCGAGTTCCCGACGAAGACCTGCGGGCTGCCGCATCGCTGGCGGCCTTTTATTCGAAGGCACAGACCGCCGCTTCGGCGGCTGTGGACTACACGCTGCGCAAGCACGTGCGCAAACAGCGCGCCGCACCGCCCGGCCTGGTCTGGTATACGCACGCGAGAACGATCGTTACGCACCCACAGTCCGTCGAGGCGCTGGAGAAAGCTTAGGAGGACACGGCGGCATAACGCGCAACCCTGGATTCTAATCGCACCACGAATCCGAGGAGGAGTACGTTGAAAAATCCATTGGACTCGCTCTGGGGCACCGTCATCAGCGGCTTCATTTTAACCGCGGTTCTCTGGGTCATCGCCAGAGCTATCGTTTCTCACGCAATTGGAGCGGGCGCATGAGCAGCTCGAACGATTGGATATTTCGCTGGATTCACATCATGGCCGGTATCATGTGGATCGGTTTGCTCTACTTCTTTAACTTCGTCAACGCCGCCGCGGTAAAAGAGGCGACGGCCGCCGGCGAAGCGGGCCCGATCTCGAAATACATCATGCCGCGAGCGCTTCTTTATTTTCGCTGGGGAGCGGTCGTTACGTGGATCTTCGGCGCCGCGCTGCTGGCGAACTTTCCCGGGCCGGCCGGCACGAACGGCTTCGTCGCCGCCTTCACGTTCCAAGGCGTGATGGCCCCGATTGGTTTTGGAGCGTGGCTCGGAACGATCATGCTGCTCAACGTCTGGGGCGTGATCTGGCCAAACCAAAAGAAACTCCTGGGCATCGTTCCGGCCACCGATGAGGAAAAGGGCAAAGCGCGGCGCGCTGCCTTCCTGGCCTCTCGCGTAAACACGATGCTTTCGATTCCGATGCTCTTCTTTATGGCGACCGGACCATCGTCAATGTCGCAGGGAATTTATCACTAGGGAGCTACCACTTTAAAACGATCTTGCCGATGTGGGCGCTCGACTCCAATCGAGCGTGCGCGTCGGCGGCGCGTTCGAAGGGATAGACCCGGTCGATCACCGGAACGATGGGATCGCGTTTTGGCAGCAGAGGCCAAATGTGCAGCTCGAGTTCGTGCGCGATTGCCGCCTTCTCTTGCGCCGTGCGAGGACGCAAGCTCGATGCAAGAATCGCCGCGCGCCGGGCAAAGAGCCGGCGCAAATCGAGCTCGACGCGTTGGCCACCGGGCATCGCCACGCAGGCGATGCGGCCGTCCAGCGCCAGGCATTCGAGATCTCGCGCGATATAGTCGCCGCCGACGATGTCGACGATGACGTTCACGCCGCGACCCATCGTGAGGCGCTCGATCTCCGTGACGAAATCGCTGGTGCGGTAGTCGATCGCGGCGGTGGCTCCCAGCCGCACGCAAGCCTCGCATTTCTCGGCGCTGCCCGCGGTGGCAAAGGCTCGCGCTCCTAGCGCGGTGGCAAACATGATTGCGGTCGTCCCGATTCCGCTGGTACCGCCGTGCACCAGAACGGATTCCCCCGCGCGCAGTCGAGCGCGCGTGAAGAGATTGTCGTACACCGTGAAGGCATTCTCCGGAAGCGATGCGGCCTCTATCGCGCTCCAACCCTCGGGCACCGGCAGCACCTGTCCTTGCGGGACCGCGACGTACTCCGCATAGCCGCCGCCGTTGGTCAGCGCGCACACACGGTCTCCGACATGCCAGCGCGCTACGTGCTCGCCAACCGCGGCGACCGTTCCGGCAACTTCGAGTCCGAGAATCGGCGACGCGCCGGACGGCGGCGGATAGTTTCCTTGGCGCTGCATGACGTCGGCGCGGGTGACGCCGGCCGCTTCGACGGCAATCAGCACGTCGTCGGGGCCCGGCTGCGGCGCCGGCATCTGCGCAACCTTCAATACCTCCGGCCCGCCGGGAACGTCGAAGGCAACGAAGCGCATCGCTTTGATCGACTGCTTAATTAACTGCGTTGGGTTCGTCGACGACCCCGGCAGGTTTTAAAAGGCCGCTCGTGCCTCCAAGCGACGAGACGATCTTTCCGGTCTTGTAGTTGATGACGGCTACCAAGTCCGTAGTTTTGTCGGTCACGAAAACCAGCGAGTTGGTTTTGTCGATCGCCAGGCGCGAGGGCGACGACCAGTGCGATCCAAGCTTTCTCGAAACCTTGTCAAAGGGCGGCTTGATGACGTCGACTGCGCCCGGGTCCGAGGAGTCGCAAACAACAAGATTACCATGTTTGTCGAGTACCATCCCACCGGCGTAACCCAGCGTGACGCCGAGTCGCTTCCCATGGCAACCGCTCAGACCGCCGGCGAACTCCGTGATCCTTCCGCCCCTCTTGGAGTCCTGCGCGACGAACACGTCGCCGGCGGCGTCGAGGGCAACGCTCGACACAAAGCCCGGCTGCGGACACGAACTCACGACTTTGTTGCTCGCCTGCTGATACTCGTTGACGAGCTTCCCGTCGAAGTCGGCCTCATACACGTTGCCGTCGTGGTCGACGCTCACGCTGGCC
>JABCZE010000052.1 GCA_013289785.1 Vulcanimicrobiota bacterium
GCCGGACAGCGTGTCGTCGTTGCCGCCGCGGTTACCGTAGATTATCGGCCAGACGCGTTCGACGTAATCGTTGCAGTACGCCGCATCGCTCCAGTTGTGGCCGCTCTCGCTGACTTCGCCGCCGGCGTAGGCGTTATCGAACAGGCCGAAGCGCGCGGCAAGGGCATGTTCGTTGGGCGTTACGCGGGCGCCGAACCACGTGAGCTTTGGATCGCCGTTACCTTCTGAAACGTCGCCCAGCACTTGGTCGTACGAGCGGTTCTCCTTCAAAATAAAGAAGATGTGTTTGATCGGACCGTCTTTATTCACGACGGAGGTATCGGAAGGCGTTTGCTGCCAACCTTGCGCGCCTTGGAGCGCTCCCGAGCCGGCCGGTTCGGTGGAAAGGTCGTAGGCACGGATCGATCCGTACTCGATCGCGGCGACGTAGTCGTGGTAGTTCCCCGAGATGCGAGAGAGGTGGGGATTGGGGCGCGTCCCTTCGCCTTTGCCGTTGACGATAAAGAGGCGGTCTCCGACCGGCACGACGTCGGTCGGATACCAACCGGCGGCAATGCGCCCCACAAGCCGGCGGTTGCGAATGACGCCGATCGTGTTGGCGGCACCGAGGCTTACGAAGATCGTGTCGCCTTTGGCTGCCAGCGCATTCGGAGAAACTCCGTCGAGCCGGCGGTTTGCCGGGCGATCTCCGACGAAAATTCCGGTGAGCCGCTTCGTAGTCGCGGCGTCGTACACGCCGACCGAATCCGCGTCGCTCTCCGCGACGTAGAGCGTGCCGCCCGTCACGAGGAGGTCGGAGGGATGGAGCCCCGTCGGAATTCTTCGCTGCGCGAGCGTTGCGGTGTCAATCGCTGCAACGTAATCGCTTGCACGGTTCGAGGCGAAGAGCGTCTTGCCGTCGCCTGTAAATGCGAGACCGCCGATGTGCCCTCCGACATGGATCGGTTTAGCTTTCGGCAAATCTTGGAGCGTTCCGATGCGCACCGATGCGTCGCCGTCGGTTGCCAGACCGAAGATTCTTCCGTCGAACGTGGCGACGGCCGTGGGGTAGGATTGCTTGGGCAGCGCGATGGCGCGCACGGTCTGCGTGGAGAGATCGACGTCGAGCAATGCGTCGGCGTTCGCGCCGGCAACGAGAACGTGGCGCGCGTCTAACCAGACGGGCCGGCCGAACGCGCCTTTCAGCGTGATGGACCCGAGCTTTTTGAGATCGTCCGTGCGATAGAGACCCAGCGCCGGCGGATTGAAGCCCGACTCGACGACGGCCAGCGTCTTTCCATCCAGCGAGGCGGCGGCTCCCTGCGGCATCGTGCCCGTTTCGGTCATCATGCCCTGCGGTTGTGGAATCGTCCATCCGCTCGGAAGAACGATGCTGCCCGCTTTTCCAAGGACCGCTGCGCCCGAAATCGCAACGGCAAAGATCAAGAGACACAGTATGACGCGCACGGAACTTCCCTCCAAGCAGGACCGCTTCTTTCAAGTCGAGACATCAGATGACCTGTTGTCTGCAGCACCGACGGTTCTCGTAGTGCGGAGGCGGCTTGGTGTCGACCGGCCGCTCGCTATTCCGGACTAAGCGGAATTATGGTAAAATGGGCCTCAAATTATGAGAGCGTTTATTGCTCGTCGTCATTTTACCGCCGTCGCGGTCGCGGCATTGCTGTCGGGTTGCGGCGGATTGTCGCCCGCAACGGCACCGAGCGGCGCATTCGACGCCGTTCACGTGCGGAGCAAGATCTTCAAATACACCGGGCACGAGGCGCGTTTCGTCGTTCCCCGCGGTGTAACGACGCTGAACGTCCGGGTGCGCGGCGCCAGAGGCGCCGGCTGGCCCGTTTATTATACAAACTTTCCCGCTCTCTACGGTCGTGGCGGCCGCGTCGACGCAGAGATTCCCGTAAAACCGGGAGAGACGCTCTACGTGAACGTTGGCGGTTACGGTGGATATGGCGTCGGCGGCTTCAACGGGGGCGGTAATTCCGGTACCGGCTCAGGTTCCCACTACGAAGGTGCTGCCGGCGGCGGTGCCTCAGACGTGCGAGAAGGCGGCGACACGTTGAACGATCGGATACTCGTTGCCGGCGGCGGCGGCGGTATGGGTTGCTGCTTCGAGTCGGGAGACAGCTCCGGCGGAAGCGGCGGCGGCGAAACGGGTGTTACAGGTAGCCCTCATGGCTATGGTGGAGGCGGCGGCTCGCAAACCCAAGGCGGTGCCGGCGGCCGTGGCGAGCCCGGCTACGGCAGCCAGTCCGGCGGGGCTGGAGGTAACGGCGCGTTCGGCGTTGGCGGCGACGGCGGCGACGGTGCCAAGCAAAGCGGCTATTCGACCGGCGGCTCCGGTGGTGGCGCAGGCGGCGGCTACTACGGTGGCGGCGGAGGAGGCGGCGGAGGTCTCAATTACGGCCGCGATGAGGCGAGACGACCGTCGGGACCCGCGTATTACGGCTTCGCCGGTGCCGGCGGCGGAGGCGGCTCGTCGTACGTCGAGCCCAGTGCGATTAAGTACCACATGTGGCAAGGTTGGAAGGACGCCACCGGCAACGGCATCGTCGTATTTAGCTGGCAGTGACCGCCGGCGACCTAGGGTCCTGGTGCGATGCTGACGGCTTCGCCGGCCGGCGCGAAACCGACGCTTTTGTAGGGATTGCCGCCGGCCGGATAATGCCACAACGCTAGGCCGCCGCTGCCGTCGCACGCGAGGTTTCCGCCGATGAGGACTGTGCCTTGCTTGTGGTTCACCGGCGTATTCTTCGCACCGACGATAAACGGCGCATTGACCTCGACGCCGCCGTCGACGCCACAGCTATCGGAGAGGCTCGTCTCGCTTCGAACCGTCAGCGTCGTGCCGGAGAGCGTCGCCCGAGCAATGGTCGTCTGAACGCTCGAGCCGGCGACCTCGAGGTCGGTAACGGCGATGTACTTTCCATCCCACATCACCCCACCTCCACAGCAAAAGGCGCCGCTGTAGCGCAGCGTTGTAATCTTCGACGTTCCTGACAGGACCGCACACACTCCGGTCGCGATTTCGCCCTGCCCCTCGAAGATTACGTTACCCTTGTCGTCGTAGCCCGGCGCATAGACATATAAACATGGACCACTGCCAATATAGCAGGTGGCTTTGTCTTTTCCGTGCTTCCAGAGACAGAGCCCGCCCGGCCCGGAGGACGTGAAGTCGTACAGGTTCGCCGCCGCAAGGTCGTCGTTCTTATCGACCGCGCAGCCGATGGCGCTGCCGTTGGTAAATGCTCACCGCGCGGCCGGTGAAATTCAAGCTCTTCATCTAAGGAACTTCGGCGCTTGGGGTGCCAGCCCCGGGTAAGCATAGGCGCCTAAGCTAAGGTATCTGAAATCACCTCAACGAAAGATGGCGTCGCTGCACTCTCGCGGCAACCTGGAGGAACCGCGATGAACGATCCATTTGCGTACCTGTCGGTGATGATCTCGATCGTCTTGGGATTGGCGGTCGCACACGTGCTCGGCAGTATTGTGCGCGTCATCAATAACCGCGACCATACCGTCACGTACTGGCCTAGCCTGCTGTGGACGGGCACACTCCTTCTGATAGTCGCCCAGGTTTGGTGGGCCGATGCGTCGTTGCGCACTTATACCACGTGGAGCTTCGGTGCGTTTCTCGTCCTGCTGGCGCAGCCGGCGGCGCTCTATCTCCTGTGCGCGCTCATCCTTCCGGTGCCTGAGGGCGCAAGCGCCTTCGATATGCGTGCCGCCTACGCACGGAACCGGCCGTGGTTCCTAGGCGCGCTCTTGATGTTGATCGGCCTCAGCTTTGTCAAGGACTTCGTTCTGTTCGGGCGCGTGCCGCTAAATGCAAACTTCGGAGCGCTGCTGGTCTTTGCGATCTTCGCGACGGTCGCGTTGCGCACTCGGTCCGAGCTGGTGCAAAAGATCAACGCCGTCGTTGCCGCAGTCATGACCGTCGCCTACATCGTGATCTTCTTTTCCGCACTCCCCACCTAGGGGAGCGCCTGTAACGGCGTCATCGAACGAAGGACGCCCTGACCGTCCGATCCCAGATAAACGCGACCCTTGAGCCAGCGAATCCCCCAAAAACTATGAGCGATAGTCGCATCGTCGAGCCGCTGCCATTTGCTGCCGTTGTCCGTCGAGACGTATGCGCCGCGTAATGTGGTGATAACCACATCGGCGACGCCTTTTTTGATATCCGGATTGTAAAGGATTTCCCGCTCGGGTGAATAGACGAAGGCGGGTGACTTCGACGCTTCGACGTCGCGGTCGCGTACGTGGAGGCCCACTTTGCGGCGCGGGTTTCGGTCGGGGTCGATGCGTCCGCGGATGAGGGGAGCATTGACGACCGTCGCGACGCGCTTGAACGTACGGCCGCCATCGGTGCTGCGTAGAACGAACACGTTGTTCGACTCGTCGACGCTCGAAGCGAGAACGATGTTTCCGTTCACCGGTGAGATCGTCATCGCGTACCAGAACTTCGTGGCAGGCACGCCGGTCGACTTAGTCCACTTCGTACCGCCGTCGGTCGTTACCGACAACGACGACGCAAAGTTGTTGAGATCGCACACGACGATATGCGATCCATCGGCCGGATCCACGACGACCGAACCTGGCCAGGTAAACGGCCACGAGAGCTTTGAAACGGTGCTGCCGCCGTCGGTCGTCTTGTAAATACCTTTCGGGCCAGAGAGCCCTGGAGCGTTGATCGGGCCCGATGTAATATACATCGTCAGGGGTTTCTTTGGGTCGAACGCGATGGGGGTCGTCATAACACGGCTTGGATAGATACCGTCATTCAATCCCGAGAACGAAACGCAACCATTGTTCGATACGCTCAAGCCCGAGGCTTCGTCGTATGCATAACAAACGCTCGGATCCCCGGGACGCAGTTCGTTGAACCCATCTTCGTAAAGGCCGTAATCGGCCGTCCACGCCGATCCGCCGTCGGTCGTCAGGTCGCTATCGAAATCTTGGAGTGAGACCAGCAGCGTCTTGCCGTTGGGAGAAACGGTAAAACGGCGCGCGAGACCGGTTGCCGACGACGCGCTGACGACCGTGTCGTTATAGTTCCCCGACGAGCATGTCGGCTCATAGTCGAGGCCTTGGTCGGAGGCAACCCAACAAGCATCGTCGCTTCCATTGGCGATCGTCCAGACATCGCGGAGATCGATGACTTGCAGATTCGCGGCTTGGTTGACCGGCGGGTTCGATGAGCCGTCGCCCGCTATGTAATAGAAGGCGCCATCGGCGCCGATGTAGAGCTGGTGCGGATGCACGAGGCTATATGCAATCGCCTGCGTGCCTAGCCCGTAGTTGTAATACGAGCCCGCCAGCACCGCGACCCACTTTTTGCCGCCGTCGACCGACGCGAAAAGATTCTGATCCCAACTTCCGTCATTGGAGCTCACGTACAAGGTCGTCGGAACGAGCGGATCAACGGCGATTTGGTGCACCATCCGCGCACTGCCGTAAGTTCCGGTCTTCTTCTTGAAAGGAAGCCTTCCAACTTTTGTCCACGTTCCGCTGCGCAACGCGAAGATGTCACCGTTGCTCATGCCGGCGTAGAACGCATTGCCGCTCGACCCTTGGACCTCGCCAAATGCCGTCGGGTATGTCTGCTTCGTTCCCTTCAGGGCAACGCTCCACGTCTGACCGTCGTCTTTCGAGGTAAGTATTCCCGCGTCGCCGGTGGCAAAGAGCGAACTCCCAAACGACGCGAACTGCGTTGCCTGGGCGGTGGGATAGACATTTGTCCACGACGACCCCGAGTTGGTCGAGCGAAAGATACCGTCGTATTCGGTGGCGGCGAGCAGCACCGACGGCTTGGCAGGGTCCAGCCACAGAGAGTTCACAACCGAGGAGATGACGCCGGACGAATCGGCGAGCCCCGCGTCGATGGCTTTCCATGACGTGCCGCCGTTGGTCGTAGCGAATATGCCTGCGCTCGAGTAGGTCTCTAACCCGGTACCGCGGCCGCTTGCCATGTAGATGACCTTCGCGTTGGCTGGGTCGACGGCGAAGGCGTTCACCTTCCCGGAAGTTGGAACGCCGTCGGACATATGCGTTGGGCCGAGCGATTCGAAGCGCACCGCTTGCGGGACGACGCTGCGACCGGCCTGTGATGCTTGCGATCCGGCGGGAAGGGCATCGATCCCGGAGCCGGCGCGACAACCGGCGAGCGCGGCAACGGTAATGAGGGAGACGCAGAACCAGCGGCGATCGAACATCGTTACCTCTAAAGATTCAAGTGGATGCTCCATATTCGCTGCCGGGCAAAAGTGGCCCGCTGCGAATCGCGATTCAGCTGAGCCCCGCGCCGACGTCCTTCAGCGATTTCTTCAGATGCGAGCGCACCAGGCGGCGCGTCTCGGAAACGTCGCCTTTCGCGATCGCTTCGCAAAGCGCGGCGTGAAGTGAATCATTTTCGTTCCGCACGTACTCGGCGGTTACTGCAGCCGCCATCAGCGGTTGTGCGATCGCGACAAACGAAGCGTAGACGTCACGCAGCGCTACACTCTTCGCCGCGCGAGCGACGGCAAGGTGAAAGGCGAAGTCCGCCTCGGTGTAGCGCGCAACGTCGCCGGCGCGAATCGCCTGGGCTCGTTTCTTCAGGCTGGCGCGCATCGCTGCGATGTCGCGCGAGTCACGCCGCTGCGCCGCAAGTTCGGCTAGCGGGAGTTCGAGGAAGAGGCGGGCTTCGTAGATGTCGGCAAGAGCCGCGCGTCCGAGGCGCTCTTCCAATGACTCATGAAGCACTCGCGCAGCGACGAAGGTTCCCTCGCCATGTCGAACGTCGACCATCCCGCGGTTGGCGAGAACGCGCATCGCCTCGCGAATCGTCGACCGGCCCACGCCAAAGAGCACGCAGAGTTCGCCCTCGGGCGGCAAACGATCGCCGACGCCGTAAGTTCCCTTCGCGACAAGCGTGCGGATGCGGTCGATCACCTGGTCCGTCAGGCCGTTGCGTTTGATGGGCGAGGAACGCATTGCCGAGGCTATCTTCGGCGGCCCTCGAGGAAGTGCCCCCGGGACAGCAGGTCATCCGATGTCTGTTTATCGGTCGACGCTATCGCTGTGTCGTCCTTCGACTGCGCTCAGGATGACACGAATCTGGGCTACTTCGGGGGGCAGCTTTCGGGGCCGGGCTTGATTGCGGAGAGCGTCGTGACGGTTGAGATCGAGAGCGGCATCGTGCCGGTGGGCTTTACGCAGTCGTAGGAAAGAATGTAGGCCGTGACGGCCGCATCGTCGGTTTTCGAGAGCGATCCGGGCGCCGTAAGCGGCATCTGTTGCGAAACGATGCCGTAGAGTTGGGCGACGTTGAGGCTGGAGTGCGCGAAACCGGGACCGGTTAACGCCGGGCCGGAGACGCCTTGCAGGCGCGCGCCGTGGCACGAAAGGCACTGCTTAACGTAGACCTTCGATCCGGCGGAGGCTTGCGCGGTGGTATACGGAGCGCTTACCGTCGCCGATGCCGGCGCAGCTGAGCCGCTCCCGGAGTTGCCCGCGCCGGCGACCATCGCGGCAGGCTGCCCCGCTGCGTCGTTCATGACCGTCGGCGACGTGCTTATGCTGTATGCGACGACGCGCGCCACCTTCGATTGCGGCATGTTGGGCGTTTGCTGATTCCCGGCTTCACCGGCTTCAACGACGACGTATTCGTGGCCGTCGGAGCCTTGATACGCCGAGATCGGCGCGACGATTGAGGCGCCGGTGTCGTCGTGCCACAACTCGCGTCCGGTCTTTGGGTCGAACGCGTAGACGCGACCGCTCGCATCACTCGTAAAGATCAGGCCGTTGCGCGTTACGAGGACGCCGCCTTGCGCCGGATAAGGCAATGGCTTAACCCATGCCCGTTCGCCGGTACTCACGTCGATGGCGGTCAGCACGCCGCTTGCCGTCCGGCGTTTGGGCAGCGGTCCGGCGGTGAACGGCTGTCCCGCAACGTACGGTACGGCCGCCGGATACACGATCTTCCAAATCGCGCACTCTTGCGTGCTCGGAATGAAGAAAAGGTTCGCCGCGTCGTCGTACGAGCCGCCATTCCATTCGATCCCGCCGCCGTGGTTTGGACAGGCGAACGTTCCCTTCAGCGAGGGCACCGTCGTAAAGATGCCCTGCTGATTGCTCACGACGAGCCGGCTCACGAGCTTGCCGTTCGTGCGATCGAGAATTACAAAGTCGCCGGCCTTATCGCCGACCGCCAACAGTTGCCGGTCGACTCCGCCGACCTTACCGGTAAAGAGGACCGGCGGCATCGACGGGTCGTTGTCGTGCACGTCGTTGGGAACGATCTTGTAATACCATTTGAGGCGCGGTGCAGCGCCGGAGATGTCGAGCGCGACGACCGAATCGGAGTAGAGATTGAGGCCC